>JAPLSP010000303.1 GCA_026398575.1 Candidatus Sumerlaeota bacterium
AAGCTTGGCAAACTACCGGAGCCGAAATTCACCCACAGATTCTTTTAAGGAAACATAAAAATAGAGGAGTCAAAAAGCTCATGTCCGCTTTCTCACGGATTCTGATGATCGGCATCTTTGCATTGACGCTCGCGAATGCGCGGGCCGCGGATTTTTATGTTGCCACGAATGGCAGCGACGCATGGTCCGGAAAAACGCCGGAGCCTAACGCCGCAAAAACCGACGGCCCGTTCGCCACGCTTGAACGCGCGCGCGGCGCGATTCGCGATCAGAAGAAATCGGGTACGCTCAAGGACGCCGTGACAGTCCACGTGCGCGCGGGCGTTTATGCGCTGCCCAAAGGGCTCAGATTCGAAGCGCAGGACTCAGGCACGGCGGCGGCGCCGGTTATCTGGCGCGGCTATCGCAATGAGAAGCCAATCCTGATCGGCGGGCGCGTGATTGCCAATTTCACCCCTTACAAAGGCGAAATCCTGAAGGCCGATGTAGGCGCTCAGGGCTTCAAGGGGGTTTACTTCCGCCAGCTGATCTTTGACGGCGCTCGCCAGCACCTGGCGCGCTATCCCAACTTCGATCCGCAGAATCCCTACGGCGGAGGTTGGGCTTACGCGGATGGAAAATACATTCCCATGTATCAAGAGGTTCCCGGCGAAGATAAGCACTCCTTCACTTACAAAGAAACGGACTCTCGCGAATGGGCGCGCCCGGATGAAATCGAGGTGTTCGTTTTCGCGCGCTATAATTGGTGGAACAATATCTGCCGCGTCAAGTCGGTGGATCGCCCGGCGCGCCGCGTGACGCTGGCGCAAGACGCCTCCTACGCCATCCGCCCAACCGACCGCTACTATTTCCAGAACGCGCTCGAAGAACTCGATTCGCCTGGCGAATGGTATCTGGACCGCCAAACCTCGACGCTCTATTTCTGGCCGCCCGCGCCGCTCGCTGGAAAATCAGTCATGGCGCCGGCCACGCGCACGATCCTCGAACTTGCCGCCGGCGCCGCGCACATCACGTTTCGCGGTTTCATCATCGAATGCGCTGAAGGAACCGCCGTCACGATGACCAACACATCCGATTGCCGCGTCGCCGGCTGCGTCATTCGCAACGTGGGCGATTATGGCGGCTCGGGCGTTTCGATCAACGGCGGCGCGCGCAACGGCGTCGCCGGCTGCGACATCCACGACACCGGCAGCAACGCCGTCAGCCTGAACGGCGGCGACCGCATCAAACTCGTTGCGGCGGAGAACTATGCCGACAACAACTACATGCATCACGTGGGCGTCTATTATAAACAAGGCGTCGGCGTCTCGCTCAGCGGATGCGGCAATCGCGCCACGCACAACCTGATTCACGATGCGCCCCGGTTTGGTATCCAGTTCAGCGGCAATAACTTCCTCATTGAATACAACCACATCCGCCACGTGGACCTTGAAACCGCGGATACCGGCGCCGTCTATACCGGCGGACGCGACTGGCTCGGATCGCGCGGGACGGTCATCCGATACAACTACTTCCATGATATCCTGGGCTACGGCTACGAGAACGGCAAATGGGTCTCGCCGCACTACGCCTGGGGTGTTTATCTCGACGACAACACGGGCGGCGTGGACGTGATCGGCAACATCGTGGCGCGGACGGTGCGGGGGCTGATTCACCTGCACAATGGCCGCGACAACCTCGTTGAAAACAACGTCTTCGTGGACGCCAAGATGCAGCAGATCGAATGCAGCGGCTGGACCAAGGATCACAAATACTGGGCGAACCATTTTCCAACGATGGTCAAAGGCTATGAGTCCGTCATGAACGAGCCGGCCTGGCGCTCGATGCGCAACATGAACATCCATCCCAAAGACGCCGTTCTTCCCGACGGCAAGATCATGAGCGGCAACGTATTCCTGCATAATATCGTCTGCTGCCGCGATCCGAAGGCGAAATACGTGAGCGTGCGCAACTTCCCCTTCGATCACAATCAATTCGATTCGAATCTCGTCTGGCACTACGGACAGCCGGTTCTGACGGGGCAAAAATCCGCCGGGAAGGAAATCAAGACGCTGGACGAATGGAAGTCATGGCAGGCGCTCGGCATGGACCGCAACTCCATCGTCGCCGATCCGCTCTTCGTGGACGCGGACAAAGACGACTACCGCCTGAAGCCCGATTCGCCCGCGTTCAAGCTGGGCTTCAAGCCAATTCCTGTGGAAAAAATCGGCCCCTACCAGGACGAGCTTCGCGCCTCATGGCCGATCATCGAAGTTGAGGGCGCGCGAGAAAAACCATTGGTGAGCGAAGCGCGATAGCGAGCAGGATGATTGGGGAGTGTGAGGGAAATGTAATGCGGATACGCAAAGCGCCAGCATTTGGAGTGCGGTTGCTTGCTGCCGCTTTTGCTTCGCCAATCTTATGAATAATCGTAGCAAAAGCGGCAGCAAGCAACCGCACTCCAAATGCTGGCGCTCTTCCTATCTGCATTAACGAACTTGTTGAAAGATATTCTGTGCAGCTCTATTGCCAATAACATCACCGAAGAGAAAGGCAACTTTCATGAACAAACCTCGCGCCATGGCTATTGCCGCTCATCCGGATGACATTGAATTCATGATGGGCGGAACGTTGTTGCTGTTGAAGGAGGCGGGATATGAAACCCATTATCTGAATATCGCCAACGGCTCGTGCGGCAGTCAGGTATATTCGGCGGCGCGGTTGCGGACGATCCGACGGCATGAAGCCCAGGCCGCCGCGCGCATTCTGGACGCGGTGTGGCATCCGAGTTTCACGGAGGATATGGAAATCTATTACGAGGATCGTTTGCTGCGAAAGGTGGCGGCGGTGGTTCGCGAAGTGGATCCGACTATTCTGCTGACGCTGTCGCCGCAGGACTATATGGAGGACCACATGAACGCATGCCGCGTGGCGGTGACGGCGGCCTTCGCGCGCAACTTGCCGAATTATCGCACCACCCCGCGGCGGCCGGCGACCAACCGCAACGTAACGCTTTATCACGCCATGCCGGTGGGATTGTGCGATCCCTTGCGGCGGCGGGTGAGCCCGGGCGCCTACGTCAACATCACATCCGTCTTCAAAACCAAGATGTCCGCCCTGGCCGAACACCAGAGCCAGCAGGACTGGCTTCGTGAAACGCAAAAACTGAACCACTATCTGATAGCGATGCAGGACCAGGCGCGCGAACTGGGCAGGATGTCGCGGAAGTTCAAGTACGCCGAAGGCTGGCGGCGGCATTTGCACTTCGGCTATTGCGCGGAGACCGACGACCCCTTGCGCGACGCGCTCGGCAAAAACTATCTCATCAATCGTAAATACGAAACCGAGCTCGAACGAGGAATCGCATATCCCTCCCATGATTCGCCATAACCCTAAAATAGTCCTGTCCTAAATAGTTCTGTCCCAAATGATCCTGACTATTTCTGAACAAGGAGCACACCATGCCCCGAAAATTCAGCTCCATCGCCCCCGACTGGTGGGACTACACCACACTCGATTCCAGCCTGGTCGAGGCCGTCGCGCGCCTTACTCCTCGCGACATCGAACGCCTGTCGCGTCCGGGATTCAGAGTCGTCATGTATGACACGCTCGAAGACTTCTACCTCGCCGAGGCGCTCGAATACATCGAGGCATGGAGGCAAAGCACTGACGATAATCCCGTCGGCTTATGCGGCCCGATCGGACCGACCGAGCAACTGCCACTGGTCGCGCGCCTGGTCAACGCCCTCGATCTTGACATCCGCTCCGCGCATTTCTGGGGG
Organism: Candidatus Sumerlaeota bacterium; assembly: GCA_026398575.1. Next base: position 3,762 of record JAPLSP010000303.1, read on the forward strand.
ATGGACGAATGGTTCGACGCCGCGACCGGCCGCGAAACTCCCCCGACGCATCCGCTGTCGTTCGAGCGCGCCGACCGCGAACTGTGCTTCAACCGGATTAATCGCAAACTCCGCATGTCCGACGCGCATCTGCATTTCCCCAAAGCCGACACCGCTCCCTATCGCAAAAGCTGGGACTGCGGCGTTCGCTGCGCCGTGATGCAGGGCGGACAAGGCGACGTGAAACACTGGGCGTTCAACGATCCCTTTCCGCGCAAGGGGCGGTATCGCAATTCCCCGCCCTCGCCCGAAGAGTTTCGCCAGCTGCCGACGCGCGTAGTGAAACTGCACCCGCTCACCATCGCGCAAAACGCCCGCACCAGCGGCGGCGGCAACATCTCGATGGTCCCCACGATGGCCATCAGCGTCGGCCCGCTCGAAACGTGGAAAGCCGACAAGGTCTCGATCTGGCACGCCGGCCATCACGACAATCCCTTCGGCCAGCGCCTGACCGCCTATATGATCTCCAAGCGCGTCGTTGACACCGCCGTGCCAATGTCCCTCCTGGCCGATCACCCCAACGTCCAGTTCAACTACTACCGCGGCGGCATAGGGGCTTGCGCGGTGGAGATGCATTGAGATTTAGGCGTTCGATTATAAAATAATCCTGTCATCGGTATCGGCAAACAGGAAAGGCGAACGGACGCGCATGGAAGAGAGTCATTCGGTCCTTGTTCATTTGGAGCGCCAAAGAGAAATGGCCGCGCTGCAATTCTGCATTAATCTGCTGAGCCAACGGGAGGAGAGCGATCCCAACTGCTCGTGGCTGTGGACATCAAAAAAGAAAGTGGCAATTTTCTGCTTGCGGTCATTGCATCTCGCAACCGATACGCAAGATACGCGCGACGATTATGAACTGGCATCCGAAGAAAAGGAACTCATCCTCCGCGCTCATCCGCTGCTTCAGATGGACAGGATTCCGCCTGCGAAAGAGTCAGGCCATGAACATGCGGAATGGGTGGAAGAGATTAGGCGGAAAGTGCTTGCCTTTGCGGAGGCGTTCGCCGCCCACGGGCGTCTAGCGAGCCGCCTTACGCACTCATAGATTAATAACTTGCGTACCGTTGCGTTTCATGAGTAGAGTTATTCGGAATTGTGAATGGCGCGAGGAAGGAAAACGCGATTGTTTTTCAAACAGGAGGCGCGTGAGCTGCGATGTTCAAGATCATTCAGGTAAAACCGCTGCCTCAATATCGGCTTTGGTTGAAGTATGACGATGGAACGGAAGGGATTGCAGACCTTTCGGATCTGGCAGGGGATGGCGTATTTTCGATTTGGGATGATCAAGAGGTATTCAATAGCGTCAAGATCGGCGATATGGGCGAGCTGCAATGGGGCGAAGAGGTGGATTTATGTCCGGATGCATTATATCTGCGAATCACAGGAAAAGAACCGGAAGACGTGTTTCCCGCGGCGACAGAGCGTTGATAACCCCATAGCGCTATTTCACCCGCTTGACGATGACCAGGAACGCCTTGTCTTTTGTCTCGAATTCCGTTGGACGGTCTTAATTGCGGACGCACCATTTCAGCGTGTCGCCTTCGAGGGAATAGATTCCGAGCCATTCGTCCTTGTTGTTGTTTCCGCGCGGCTTGGTGGCGTCCAGGATTTTGGGGGATTTTTCGGGCGAGATGACATAGGTTCCGACCCCGTGTTCGATCACGTCTTTGTTTTGGTACTGCGTGCCTTTCATCGTTTGGGTTGTGATCGTCAACTCGATGTTGACGGGGCCGCGATTGGGATTTTCGCCCTTGCCTTCGACGACGAATCCCTTCCATGTCCCAACCAGTTTTTGGCGTTCGGCGTTTTGCGCGTCATCCGCCGCGCGCGCCGTGCCGCACAAAAGAATAACGGTGGCGGCCATCATGAATGGGATGTTTCGCATGGGCATTGGCTCCTTTGAAATACTGTCCCTTACGCTCATTCGCGCAGACAACATGAATAGAACACGGATATGACGGATGTCGCGGATCACCACAGATCGCAAAGTGGCTTGCCGCCTTCTTTTTTGCGCCAAGGCTATTGAAACGCCACAAAGAAGGCGGCAAGCCGCCTTACTCCAAAAGCTGGCGCCCTTCTTATCCGCATTAAATTTCCTCCTATGGCAAAAAACAAAATCACAATCCGGCGCAACTAATGCCGGGAATCGCCGAGGTCAGGGGCATGGTGTTGATGCTGCGGGCGCCGAGGCGGGCCAGTTCGTAACGGGCGCGCGCGATCGGGATGTTGGGATCGGCGGTCAGCATCTGGATGCTGTATTGTATGAATTTTTCGCCCTCGGTTTTGGAGGGCTCGTCGGCGAAGAGGTGATTGTCCTGCAGGTACTTCTCGATGGCGGCGGCGCAGTCGCGGGGCGCGTCGAAGACGACCATGACTTTGTCTTCGGCGTTGAGAGCGCCAAACAAGTTGAGCAGGAACATGCGCGCCAGTTCGAGTTTCTCGGGATTCTTGCGCAAATTCTTATTGATATACACCGCCGCTTCGGAAGTCATCACCGTCTCGAGGATTTTCAGGCCGTAGCTGCGGATGGCGCTTCCCGATTGGGTGATCTCGAGGGCTAGGTCCGCGCCGCCGTTCTTGAGTTTGGCCTCCGTTTTTCCCCACGTCTCATAGATCAGAATGCCCCGCTGGATGCGCGGCGGCGTGCGATATTTCTGAACCGAGTAAGCGGCGAATTGATCGCCCAATCCGGCCGCGGCGACATTGTCACGCGCCCATTTGAGCGCCAAGTAAGGCATTTCGGTGACGATGGTGATCAAGTCGCTCTTGGCCGTGATGCGCTTGAGCGCCTCGGGCGTGGATTTGTCGGCGGGATCGCCGCTGATGCCGACGATGCTGACGGCGCCGCGCCCGAGCGGCATCACCCGCTCCAAGTCGTAGGTCTGGCCGTAAACCATTTCCATTTCAAGCCGGCGTTCGCGCACCCAGTCGTCTCCCGTGATGGCCAAGTCCAGTTCGCCCGATTCCAGCTGGGCGCCAAACTCCTGCGGCCGGCCATCCCAGCCAAAAAGGAAATTGACGGTGGTGAACCGGGTCGGGCCGCCTTGATCATAGCCTTTGGTGTCGAATCCGGCGGCGCGCAGCAAAGCATTCATGCTGCCGCCGCGCGTGGGATCCGCCAGCGAACCGGCAGGCATTCCGATGATGAGTTGGGTGGATGCGTTCATGGGGGCGCTACTCCTTTAAAGTTTCAGATTAAATGTTCTCTGCATTGGGCGTAGATCTTTTGGGATGCAGCCTCGGCCACCTTATGGCATTGTTATCAATGTAAAATGTAAAATGTAAAATGAGAAATGAGAAATTGAAAATGAGACCGCGCGCGGCAGGCAACTGATGCAGGGCTGCGTAATCCTGTTGCCGGGATGGGTTGTTATTTTACATTTCTCATTTCTCATTTTTCATTTTACATTTGGTTGCGGCTTGCCGCGCTAAGATCAGGAATGATGTTGCCCGCTTCGCCCATTGGCTGGCAATGCAAAAAGTGGCGCCTTTGAAGCTTGAGATAGAGCCGCGGCTTGATGCATATTCGTCAGCGGCGCGCAAGGTGGAGGCGATATCTGTATGCTCATCTTTCGTCAACTCAGCGATATAACTTCTGACACGCTGGAACGCGAAACGGTTGTGACCGTCGGTTCGTTCGACGGCATCCACCGCGGCCACTGCGAAGTGCTGAGATTCTGCATGGAAATGGCGCGCGCCTCCAATCGGTGCGCGCTGGTCATTACCTTCAATCAGCATCCGCTGGCCTTTTTGAATCCCGCCCAGGCGCCCCTCCTGCTGACGTGCGCCGAACGCAAAATCGAATTGCTGGGCGAAATCGGCTTGGACGCCGTGGCATGTCTGCCGTTCGATAAGGACATGGCGATGTTGGACGCCGAGGTATTCGTGCGGCAGATTTTGTTCGAGCGCTGCAAGTCCGGCGCCGTGGTCTGCGGATACGATTTCCATTTCGGACGGCGCGGCAAGGGAACGCCGGCGACGATCCGCGACATGGGACTGCACAGCGGCGTCGAGGTGATTTCGCCATCGCCTCTGATTCATAAAGACATCGCGATCAGCAGCACGCGCATTCGCCAGGCGCTGACGAGCGGACTCATCGAGGAAGCGACGGAGATGCTGGGACGATTCTACGATCTGGACGGCCAGGTCGTGGCCGGCCAGCAGCGCGGAAGGACGTTGAATTTCCCGACGGCCAATCTGCTCGTGAACGTGGGAATCTGCGTTCCGGCCACGAGCATCTACGCCGTGCGGGCGCGCACGGCCGACATGCAGTGGCGCCCTGGCATGATTTACATCGGAAACGCTCCGACGTTCGGCGTGGGCGAACGGCGATTGGAGGTCCACCTTTTCGACTATCAGGGCAACCTCTACGGCACGACCATGCGCGTGCAATTCATCCGCCGGCTTCGCGACGAGCAGACGTTCGCTACGGCCGAAGCCCTGGTGGCGCAGCTGCAACTGGACAAGCAGAACGCTTTGCAGGCGCTTCAAAGATTGAAAAAATAGATGAACAAAAGCAGCCCTAAGCTCTTAAGCCAAGCAGCGCTCAACCCGGGCGTCTTGCCTGCAATGATGGAACGCGCCCGCCTTCTGGAAGCGTCTTCCTGGGCGCGCGACCTGGCCTTTGCGCAAATCGAAACGCTGGCGCGGCGCATGAGATGTCTGCTCCTGCGCGCGGGCGACGCCGTTTTTCTCGAAGGCGACCGGGAGGCATTTCTTTGCCTCATTATTCGGGGGCAAATCAGCATCCGCAAAATGAACTCGCGCCGCGCCAACAGACTCATTGCGCGCATCGGCCCCGGACAGGCCTTTGGCGAAATGTCCTTGATTGACGGCTCACCGCGTTCGGCTTCCGCGCTGGCCGAAGAGGATTCGATGGTGTTCCTGCTGACCAAAGAGGAGTTCAACGCTTTGATGCAGGAGACGCCGCAGTTGGCGTTGAAGCTGATGTTGAAAATCTCCCGCATGATGAGCCTGCGCCTCCGAAAAACCAGCGCCGAACTGGCCGAGCATTTGGAGGACATCTGAAAAACATGGCGATGCGGCGGCGGATATGGGTGGCGGCAGTGGCGTGCGCGGCGCTGATTCTGGCGCTGGCGGGCGTCGTGATTTTTACGCTGGCCAAACGGCAGATCGAGGAAGCGGCCGCCGCCGGACTCGAGTCGGCGCATTCCGAGATGGTCCGTTCGATCAATCGGGCGCTGGAAGATACCGCGCTCCTCGCCTATCTCAGCGCCTCGTCCAAAAATTCATCCGCCAACTTTGCCGGAAGAGCCAGGTTCAAAGCCCTGAGCAATACCATTCTGCGGTCGAGTTTCGGCAAGTCGGGACATTGGTTCGTCATGGACGGTCATGGCGCTCTGGTGGTGTCGGAATTGGATGAAAATACAAGCATTCTCGATCGCAAAGACGCGACCGGCCGCCCCTATATCAAGGAAATCTGCGACCGGAAGACCGGACGCGCCGTCTATATGATCCGTGAGACCGGCGCCCGCGCGCCCCAGCGCCGGATTTTTTTATACAGCCATATTCCAGAAACGGACTGGATCGCCGTCGCCACGTGCGGCATGGATGAATTCGCCGGTCCGATCCGCACTCTGCGCATTCAGATCGCCATCGCCATGGCGCTGCTGGCGTTTCTGGCGATTCCGCTGTCGCTCTGGCTCAGCGTCCGGCTCACGCGGCCTTTGAACGCCTTCATAAAAAAACTGATTTCCACCGGCGCCGCGGATTCCCCCAGCGCCATCATGTATGAAGCGCGCGAAGATGAGATCGCGGCTTTGAGCCGGGGAGTCAACCGCCTGATCGAGCGTTTCCAGCAAAACACAGACCTGCTTCAGCGCAAATCCGCGGAACACGAACAGGACGAAATCGCCATCGAGAAGCAGCGCGAATTCCTCCGCCAGATCATAGACGCGGACCCGAATCTGATTTTCTCCAAAGACCGCCATGGCCGCTATACGCTGGTCAATCAGGCGCTCGTTGCCATTTATGGACTGGAGAAGGAGCGCATCCTTGGGCGAACGGACGACGAACTGGCCCGCCTGGCGCCCAAGGTCAAACGCAAGCGCGCCGAGGATGTGATGGTGATTGACACCTTGAAGGAGCAGTTCATCCCGGAGGAGGAGATCGTGGGGGCCGACGGCCAGACGCGCTGGTTCCAGACCATCCTGCGTCCCATCGCGAACGAGGAAGGCCGGATGGAGCAAGTCCTGGGCGTGGCGGCTGACATCACCAAGCGCAAAGCCGCGGAAAAAGCTCTGCTCGATGCGCAATCGCGTCTGGAGCGGCGCGTGGAGGAGCGGACGGCGGCGCTGCAAACGGCCAATCAGGACATGCAGCGCGAGGTGCAGGAGCGCGCGCGGATCGAAGGGGAACTGCAGAAAACCAACCATACTCTGTCGGCCTCGGTGCGGGAACTCGAACAGCGCTCCCATGAAATTTCGCTCCTCAACCAGATGGGCGACATGCTGCAATCGTGCCAGAACCGCGCCGAGACTTACGCCGTGTTCCAGGACATCGCCGGAAAACTGTTTTCTCAGGAGCAGGGAATGCTCTGCGTCATGAGCGATTCGCAGGACGCGCTGGAAACCGTCTGCCGCTGGGGCAAAGCGGGATCGGACGACGGGCTGTTCGCGCCGGATGACTGCTGGGCGCTGCGGCGCGGCAAGACGCACGTCGTGCTTTCGCCCGCGACGCCACAAATCTGTCCGCACCTTCCTTCGGCGCCGCCGCATGGCTATTTATGCGCGCCGCTGTTCGCGCAAGGCGAAGCGCTCGGGCTGTTCCACCTGCAATGGAGCGAAGCCGACGCGAAACAACCCGCCGAAATCCGCGCGCCGCTACTGGAATCGCGCCAGCGGCTGGCGGCGATGGTCGCCGAGCAGTTCGCGCTGGCGCTGGCCAACCTCAAACTGCGCGAAACGCTACGCCGCCAATCCATCCGCGATCCGCTGACGGGCATCTTCAACCGGCGCTATATGGAGGAATCGCTCGAGCGCGAACTGCGCCGCGCCGAACGCCGCCAAAAGCCGATGGGCGTCGTCATGCTCGACGTGGACCACTTCAAGCAATTCAACGACCAGTTTGGCCACGACGCCGGCGATTCGCTGCTGCGCGAACTGGGCGCCCTGCTGCAAAAACACATCCGCAAAGAAGACATCGCCTGCCGCTTCGGAGGCGAAGAGTTCGTCCTCATCCTCCCCGAATCCTCGCTCGAAAACACCGAGCGGCGCGCCGAACAGTTGCGCCAGACCGTGCGCGCCCACTTCGCCCGCGCCAACGCCTCGCCGCGCCCGGTGACGATCTCGCTCGGTATGGCAATCTTCCCCGACCATGGCCTGAGCGGCGCCGGACTGATCCACGCCGCCGACACGGCGCTCTATGAAGCCAAGACGGCCGGCCGCGACCGCTGTGTTGTTGCGAAAAAGAGCGATGATGCGCCCTTGCAGACGGATTCAAGATAGCCCTCTGATTATTCTGGAATGCGGCTCAGCCGGATTGGCCGAGGCAGTCGGACGGGTCAGACTGGTCGGACGCGTCGGACGGGTCTGACGCTCGGACTGGTCGGACGCGTCGGACGGGTCTGACCGGTCCGATAAAAAGAGCTTTCAGGAGGTTCAGCTTTCCTGCGTTTGCCTGCCCCGGATGTAAACGATCCAATACACGATCCCCACCATGACGCCGCCGCCGAGGATGTTGCCGAGGGTTACGGGGATGAGGTTATCCACGAGAAACGCGCTCCAGGTGATGTGGGGAAAGGCGGCGGCAGTCTGGCCGATCTGCGACCAGAATTCCGCCGGCGCGCCCGCCTTGATAAAAAGGCCGATGGGAATGAAGTACATATTGGCAATGCAATGTTCGAAGCCCGCCGCCACAAACGCCGTGATCGGGAAAATGATGCAGAGAATCTTGTCGCCCGTCGAGCGGCACGACAGACTCATCCATACCGCGAGACAGACCAGAGCATTGCAGAAAAGACCGCGCGTCAGCGCCGTCATGAATGCCAAATCGCATTTGGCTTCGGCGGTTTTGAGCGCCGACAGGCCGATGACGCCGGCGCCCAGCATGTGTTCTTGCGCCAGATACATCAGCCACACCGTCAGCAGGCAGCCGGCGAAGTTGCCGAAATAAACCACGATCCAGCCGCGCAGCAATTTCTGCAGCCGGAGCTTGCCGCTGGCCAGAGCCATAACCTGGAGGCTGTTGCCCGTGAAGAGCTCCGCTCCTCCAATCACCACCAGGATCAGTCCCAGGCAAAATCCCAGCCCCGCGAGAAGGCGGATAATTCCAAAAGGCAATTTGTCTTCGGCGCCGGCCACAAGCACCGTCGAGAAGACAGCCCCGAGCGCGATGAATCCGCCCGCCAACACGGCCAGCAGAAACATCTGCGTAAACCCGAGAGCGCCCTTTTTGACGCCGACGTCTTCGGCCTTGGCGGCGATTTCGTGCGGCAGCAGGCCGTCAAGCGTCGCCGCAACGGCATTGCCATTTGTATTCCCAATCGCGCTCATGCCCAACCTTCTCGCAACGGATGTCGGAAAAGATTGTGACGGCGCCGCCGCGCGCCTCCAAGCAAAGAATGGCGCCAATGCCACTTTATACCACACTCCCATCGCGGATTACCAACTGCAGAGCGGATTAAGAGGACCGGGGGGGCGGGTGGACACGGTGGACGGGGTGGACGGGGTGGACCGAAGGCTTCGGGTGGATCGGTCCGATCAAAATCCCTCCGGCGGTACGGCGCGGGCTTGCGGCTATTTTTTACCGCCGATCGAAATGAGGTGGGAAAAGGTGCGCAGATAGAGAACGCCGCCGGCAACAGCGGGCGTCGCGTGGCTCTGCTCGCCGAGCGGGTTGCGGCCCAGAAGCTCGAATTTGTCCGCCGCCGCGATGACGAAGACGTCGCCCTGGCGCGACATGCAGTAGAGACGGTCGCCGACAAGGACAAAACCAGATCCCCCTTGGCGATTGGCGTCGGGACATAGGGAGTGGCCTTCGTGCAGGTCCATGCGACCTTCGCCTCGACGATCCTCGCCTCAGCGCCTTTCGCATCGGCGCCTTTGGCCTCAGCAGTTTTCAATGCCGGCGGCGCCACCGCGACCGCCTGCACAGGCGCCTCGGTCCCGCCGCACGCCGCTACGATCAGGCCGGAGGCCAGGATGGGCGAGCCGACACAACGTCCCGGCAATGCGTTGCGCGCCTGCCAAAGCACCTGGCTCGTTTTGGGGTCCACACTCGTAAGACCCCGGCTCCAGTTATCGCTGAAGACGATCTGCGGCGATCCGCCTTCGGGCTGATAGACGAACGGCGTCGCGTAGGAAGCGCGGTAGTCAACGGCATCATCATGCCGTTCGATTTCCCATACGGTCTTGCCCGTCTTGCGGTTCACGGCAAGGAACGAGCATTTGTAGTCCCCCGGGCAGCCGCTGAGAATGACAAGTTCCTCGAACACGATAGGCGACGTGCCGCCGCCATGCTCGCCTTTATTCGGGCCAAGGTTCCGCTGCCAGAGGTCCTTCCCTTCGTGGGTCAGGGCGAGCAGCGTGACCTCCTGGGGAGTTCCAAATAAGACGTAAACGCCCTCGCCATCCACGGCGGGCGTCGAGGAGGCATAGCTATTGGCGTCGTTCATGCTATACGGCTTGGATGGGTAATCGCGCTGCCACAGCACGCTGCCGTCGGACGTCTTCAGACACAGTACGGACCGCTGCGCAGTTTTGCGGTCGCCCGAAGTGATGAAGATCCGGTCGCCCCATAAGACGGGCGAGGAGTGCCCGATGCCAGGCAGCGTCACGCGCCAGTTATAATCCTTCTCCGTCCACTTGACGGGAAGATTCTCCGCCTTCCCCACGCCCGAGCCATTCGGTCCGCGAAACCGCGTCCACTCCTGCGCCCCCGCGCCAGCAGCCAGCCAGACGATGACTGCAATCATGAACCGTAGAGCAATTCTGGCAGCGCATAATTGGCGCATTAGATCTCTCCGCTTCCTGATTCTTGATCCGACTGGTCCGACGCGTCCGACCGGTCCGACGCGTCCGACTGACAATCTGGTCTAAAGCTCACGGCGCCATCGCCGCGGCGGGCTTTTTCGCGGGGGCTTTCAGGAGCGGGAAGACTTCGGACTCGACGTGCGCGCTCTCGATCAGGCGCTCCATTTCGCCCGCCACGTCCGGCTTTTGCGCCGCCAGATCCTTCTTCTCCCCAATATCGGTTTTCAGATTATAGAGCTCCAGCGGCAAATTCGGCGCCGGACGATACGCCTTCCAGTCGCCTTTGCGCGCAGCTTGTTGCTTGCCGAGTTCCCAATATAAATAGTCGTGCTGCTTTTGCTTTTCCGTCTGCCCCAACAGCGTTGGGAGAAGCGAAACACCGTCAATATTCTTGGGCGCTTCGATTCCGGCCAGTTCACAGAACGTCGGCATCATGTCCCAGAACGCCCCCACTTGATCGCTTGTGACGCCTGGTTTGATGGTTCCGCGCCAGCGCGCAATGAACGGGACGCGGATGCCGCCCTCATAGCCCATGCCTTTGTTACCGCGGAATGGTCCGGCGTTTTCAAAGAACTTGGGATCGCTCCCGGCGTTGACTGCCGGACCGTTGTCACTCGTGAAAATGAACAGCGTATTTTCCGCAAGGCCCAGTTCGTCCAACAGTTTGGCCACCCGTCCGGCGTCGCGATCCAGGCGCGAGACCATCGCGGCATACGCGGCGTGGGGAGTCGGGCAGGGATCGTAGGAGGCGTCGCCCGGGAAAGGCGTCTCTTCGAAGGCGCCTTTATATTGCGCCAGCGAATCCTCCGGCACATGAAGCGAGACATGCGGAACCGTCACCGGCATATAGAGGAAGAAGGGCTTGTCCTTGTTGTCGCGGAGCCATTGCAGCGCGCGGTCAACAATCATGTCGTGCGAATATTTGCCGTGCGCGCCGTTTTCGTTTTCCGGAATGCGCACGATCTCCTGATTATGCCAGAGGTGATTGGGATAGTATGTGTGCGCCTGGCGCTGGCAATTGTAGCCGAAGAAATCGTCAATGCCTTTCAGGTGCGGCGCGCCCGTGGAATCCGGACGCCCCAATCCCCATTTCCCGAACGCGCCGGTGATGTAGCCGGCTTTCTTGAGCAGCATGGGGAACGTGACGGCCTCGGCGCTGAGTGGATACTGACCTCCGGTCGTGGCGCCGAGCTTCCATCCTTCGACGCCGCCCACCTGCCGGTTGTTGCGGACTTCGCCGTGACCCGAATGCAGCCCCGTCATCAGGGCGCATCGCGACGGCGCGCAAACGGGATTGCCCGAATAGAACTGCGTGAGGCGCATTCCCTCGGCGGCCAGCTTGTCGAGATTGGGTGTCTTGATTTTTTTCTGCCCATAGCATCCCAGGTCCGCGTATCCCAGATCATCGGCCAGCATGAAGACGATGTTGGGGAGTTTGCCATCTTTGGCGGCGGCGGCAAAACGAGTCGCGCCAGCCAATGTCATGCCTGCGCATCCTGCCAGCGCGGATTTTAGAAATTTTTCTCGATTCATGGAAGCATCCTCCTACTACTAGATCGGCGATTATCGTCCTATTTTCAGCTCACATGGCGCAGCATTCGATCCGCCTTCTTAGAATGATGAGATTTGCCATTTATTGTCAATGCTCTTTGCGCCGGTCCGGTGGAAAGCTTAACCTTGACACGCCTCGGCCATTAGGCAAAATATTTTCGCCAGACGGCAAGCGACAAAAGAGACAAAAGGACAGCAAATATGGCGATATCTATAAAAAAGAACTCAAAACGTCCTCAACTCTTGGATAAATACCCCGGAGGAACAAGCCATCCGAGCGCATTTCAGCTCACGCCACAGATCATGCGCAACCGTTCGGAAACATGGAATTTGCTTGATATTGCAGGCAAGCCTATGCAGTCGACTTCAGCAGTGATAGAATTTATCAAAAAAGGTTTGCCAGCGTCTTCGTATTCCATGCTCCTAGCAAAATTGGGCGTCCCAACCGAAACACTAGCGTCCATCGCGAGCATTGCCCCTCGCACGCTGAGCCGGCGGCTGAAAGAAGGGAAATTCCACTCCGACGAATCCGAGCGGTTGCTGCGGATCAGCTCTCTATTTTCAAAGGCGCTGACAGTAATGGGAAGCGAAGCGAGAGCGCAAGCATGGCTGAAGTCGCCCAAGCGAGCTCTGGATGGCAAGACACCACTGGAATATGCGGACACAGAGTGTGGCGCGCAGGAGGTGCAGGATTTGCTCGGACGCATCGAGCATGGGGTCTTCTCATGAAAACCACGGCATGGCGTATCGTCCAGGACAGCCTAAAGAACAATTCTTTTGACGGTGAAGGCGCGAGGCTAAAGGGAGGCCGATGGAATCATAAGGGCATAGCAATAATCTATACAGCCGGTTCTTTGTCCCTGGCGGTCCTTGAGACTCTTGTCCACGTAGAGGACCCAGCCGTTCTCGACCAATATGTCTGCATTCCAGTGGAATTCGATGAATCGCTGATGCAGCGGGTGGATGATGCTAGCTTACCACCCGGGTGGAATTCCAATCATATTTCATTATCTGCAATGGACGTTGGAACGAAATGGGCTCAAGACAGATCATCGCTGGTTCTAGCCGTTCCCAGCGCGATTATCCTGCCGGAAACCAATTACCTTCTGAATCCGCTGCATCCTGAGTTTGGCAAAATTAAAATTGGCAAGCCCCTGCCTTTCCCCTTCGATCCTCGACTGATTAAGGCGCATTCTTAATCGTCGTTCATCGCGAACGGCTGTGTCCGGATGCGCCATGGCCCGAACCGCTGGGCGGCGCCTGCGGACTCGTCGGCAGGCCTTTCAGATTTTGTTTCTCGCGATAGTCCACGCTCTGCAAATACTCGTTCGCGGCCTGATGGCCCGGTTCCTTGCTGAAAATGCTTCACAAGCAAGGGGACATTCTGAATGCTTTGCAGATTCTCATTCATGAAAATATTCCCTTGACGACGCCCCCCGCTTGCAGCCACATTACTGCCCCGTCGCGAGCAATACGCTCGATGACGCGGCGCCAAGCGCGGGAATAGCTCAGCTGGTAGAGCACGACCTTGCCAAGGTCGGG
>JAPLSP010000210.1 GCA_026398575.1 Candidatus Sumerlaeota bacterium
GCCCCCGCGCCGTCGCCGAAGATGAAATATGTGTCGCGGTCCGTCCGGTCCAGCATTCGCGATTGAAGGTCAACGCCCACCGTCAGAACGTGGCTGGCCAGTCCGGCCCGGATCATGCCCTGCGCCATGGCGATGGCATAGAGGAAGCCCGAGCAGGCGGCATTGATATCGAAGGCCGGGACGTTGCTGAGCGCCAGGCGGTCCTGCAGGATGCAGGCCGTCGAAGGCATTGCGACGTCGGGCGTCGTGGTCGCGACGATGATTGCGTCAATATCCTTGATGGCGATGGCCGCCTTGCGGATGGCTTCGAGGGCGGCGACGTAGGCCATGTCCGAGGGTTTCTCGCCTTCGGCGGCCCAGCGCCGTTCGCGGATGCCGGTGACCTGATAGATATAGTCATCCGTCATCTTTTCGAAGCCTTCGAGCAGCTCCTGATTCCTCACCACTCGCTTGGGCAGATATCCGCCCACGCCCAGGATGAGCAAATTTCCGGCCATGGCGTCCGAAGAGGCCACGGCGATATTTTCGATCGTACTTGCCAGGTTTTCTTTTTCCGCGCGGGCGGCGGCGCCGGCTGCTTCCTGCGCGCCGGCGGGGGCGGGCGCGATCCAGTTCTTCATCTCCGGATCGGTCGTTATGATCTCCAAGATCGGCTCGCTGAAGGGGCAGATTTCCCCATCCTGACGGCAGAGCCTGATCACGGTTCCCGCGCAGGGCGCTTCGAATTCAAAGACCGCTTTGGCGCTTTCGATGTCGGCCAATACCTGGCCTTTCTCGAATGGATCGCCCGGCCCGATGCGCCACTCGACAATCGTGGCTTCGGTTTCCGCGGCGCCTTGGGCCGGCAAATAAAGCAGTACTTTGAAGGACGCGTCGCTCATTGCCTGTCTCCAAGCAGTCGCTTGATCGCCGCCAGAATTTTTTCCTCATTCGGCAGGCAATAAAATTCCAGTTCCGGAGCGAACGGCAGCGGAACGTCTGGCGCTGCGATCAGCTCCGGGGGAGATATAAGCATGGACAGCCCCTCGCGCGCAACCAAGGAAATTAGGCGGTCGCCCAACCCTTGAGTTTCGCCACATTCCTGGACAACCAGCAGCCTCCCGGTCCTGGCCACGGACTCCAGGATGGGCTCGATGTCCAGCGGCGCCAGCACGAAAGGATTCCAGACTTCCACCGAGCGCCCGGAGCGCGCCACGGCTTTCAAGGCCTGTTCCAGCATCGCGCCGAAGGCAACGAGGGTGACCTCGACGCCTTCCGTATAGCGCCGCGAGCGCCAGACGGCGCTCAGATCGCCGTCAAAATCAATCTCCTTGCTCCGGCTCCAATAGAGGAGCTTGTGCTCCAAAACGATACAGGGATTGGGATCGTAAAAACCCGCCAAAATCGCCTCATAGCACTCTTGCGGCGTAAAGGGATACAAAATTTTCAAGCCGGGGAATCGCGACCATACGCCTTCATATTCGCCGGAGTGAAACGCGCCGAGCGCCAGTCCGCCGCCGCAGGGAAGCCGCAGCAGTATCGGCGCGGCCTGGCCCGAACGGAAAAACCAGGTCGCCGAGTTCAATCCGATTTGCGTGGCCGCTTCCATCGAGAAATCAGCGAACTGATATTCGACAATCGGCCGCCCGCCGGCCTGCGAGGCGCCCAGGGCAAATCCCGTGATGCCTGATTCGCTGATCGGCATGTCTATCACACGGTCCGTTCCAAAACGGGCCGCCAATCCTTTGCAGGTTTTGAAGGCCGACCCATAAGGCCCGATATCCAGCCCTGCCATGAAGGATTTGGGATTGTTTTCCAGAATGAAGGCCAGCGCTTGATTGATGGCGTCGCCGTTTTTGGCTTTGGCAGCCTTATAAGGCGCCACGCGTGGCGCGGGCTCTTCTTTATATACGCTCCAGGATTGGCGATGGGGTTCCGGACGGCTGATTTTCATCGCTTTGGAGATCGCTTCTTGAACCTCTTCTTCCACTTCCGCTTCGAGGGCGGCGATGGCCGTTTCCGTCATCCCTCCGACTTCCTGCAACGCCTTGCGCGCGCGCGGCAGGGGATCGCGCCGTTGATTTTCCTCGCGCTCTTGCGGTGTGATATACTCGGCCTTGTCGTAAACCGCATGCCCCATCATTCTCAGGCTCATGCATTCGATAATCGCCGGCATGGGCTTGGCGCTCATGGCGTCAAGCGCTTCGCAAACGGCGCGATAAACTTCCCACGGATCGGTTCCGTCAATGGTCTTGCCTGAAATTCCATACGCCACGGCGCGGTCAGAGAGTTGCGCGCAATTGTATTGAAAGCAGGTGGGGGTGGAAAAAGAATAGTGATTATTTTCGATCAGGAACAGCGTCGGCGATTTGCGGACCGATGCAATGTTCAACGCTTCGTGGAATTCGCCCGTGCTGCTTCCGCCGTCGCCGATGGCCGCCAGGCCGAAGACGTCTTCGCCATTGCGGCGCGCCGCCCACGTGGCGCCCACCACCAGGCTGAGCATCCTCCCCAAATGGCTGATCATCGGGAAGCGCCGCAGATGCGCGGCGCCGTGATGCACATTGCCTTCGCGGCCATGCGTCGGACTGTCGGCGTTGGCCATGTACTGGCACATCAATTGGTAAGGCGTGGCTTCCTGCGCCAAATGCCCGCCAAAATCGCGGTGCAGCAGCGAGATGGGGTCCTTGCCCGGGCGGAAAGGGAGAGCCATGCCGATGGCCGTGGCCTCGTTGCCCATGCTGATCGTCACGGTTCCCTTGACGTATCCCTTCTCGAAGAGCTCGATCAATCGCTCTTCCATGCGGCGCGACAAGCGCATCAGCCGGTACGCAAGAGGATAGAATTCCTCCCGCGAAAGTTTTTGTGGATATCGGGGAATGATGGGTAAAGGCATTCAGTGACTGATGCGGACATTGATAGTATGAGAAGTCCCGCTGTGCGAGCCTTGTAAGTTATTTTCATGTCGGTTGTTTTCTATCTTTGGCGAGGGCGGCAGCGCAATCGAAAAAGGCGGCGGCTGAATCATTTGCCATTGGTCTTTGAGTATTTCACTGGCTTCGGCTCGCGGGCTTGCGGGAAGATGAATCCATCAAATGCAGTCTCGGAGCGACAATAATGATGAAGGAGCGCGAAGGAGCGTGAGAGAGATGAAACACAGGGAGTACGTGCTGGCGGCGATTCGCCATGAGCAGGCCGATCGCGTGCCATATACGCTGGGCTTTGAGCATGAAACGGATAAGGAACTGGACGCCTGGCTTGGCTCGCAGGAGTGGCGCAAAAAATTGCAGTGCTTCATCCGAAGCGTTGGCGCCATAGATACGCTCGGCGAAGTTCCCGTGGATGACACGCATCGTCGCGATGTCTTCGGTTCTCTCTGGCGGACCGACCGGCTGCCCTGGCATCTGGAAAGGCCCGCGCTGAAAGAGCCGCGGATGGATGGTATCGTCTGGCCGACGATTGATCAGTTCCCGCTCAAGATGAACGAGGGATATGAGCAGTTTCTTGGCCCCGACGCCGGGGAGTTCAGCCTCATCAATTGCGGATGGGGATTGTTCGAGCAGTCCTGGCGGATTCGCGGCTTCGAGAACATGATGATGGATACCGCCGCCGAGCCGGAGTTTTATGAGGCGTTTCTCGACAAGCTGACCGAATTGCGTCTGGGCATGGTTGAGAAATGCCGCGACGTTGCGGCGGACGCGATCATGTTCGGCGACGATTGGGGCGATCAGCGCGGCGTGATCATCGGTCCGGAGCGTTGGCGCCGGTTCCTCAAGCCGCGCTGGGCGAAGGTCTTCGAGGCGACGCGCGCCCAGGGCAAATACGCCATCTGCCATTGCTGCGGTTCGATCGCCTCGATCATGCCAGACATCATTGAGATCGGGCTGGACGTGCTTGAAAGCGTTCAGCCGGAGCCGGCGGGCATGGATTCATTCGAGCTCAAACGCAAGTATGGCGACAAGATCACGTTCTGGGGATGCCTCGGCAGTCAGAGCACGATTCCGTTCGGCACGCCCCTAAAGATACATGAGCGGGTCAGGGCGCTGTGCGAAAAGATGGGCAAGGGTGGGGGATTCATCCTGGCGCCCGCCAAAAGCATCCAGCCCGGCACGCCTCCGGCGAATTCCGCCGCCGTGGTGGAAGCCTTCGCAACTCAGAATCTCTAGTTGAAGCGCCCCTCCCAAAAGCGGAAACTCCCCGGCTTTGGGCTATGGGCGTCAAGCAGAGTTTGAATGAACGATAATCCATGCGCTATGAAAGATAAGTGATGCGACAGGGAGTGGCGCCAGCATTTGGAGTGCGGTTGCTTGCTGCCGCTTTT
>JAPLSP010000204.1 GCA_026398575.1 Candidatus Sumerlaeota bacterium
GACGGCCTACTATTCGGCGCCAAGCTAAAGTGGGGGCGCGCCGGCGACTCAAGCGCCTACTTTTGGGCGACGCGGGCGATGGCCGCGGCGATGGCGGAATCGCTGAAGAACTTATCCCGCGCGTCGGTCAGTTCAGCGTCCGTCACAGCCTTGATTTTTTCTGCGAGACGTTCGCTGTCCAGCCCCATCTGGCGCATGCGCCCCGGACACATCGCCGCGCCGTATAAATTTCCCGTCAGCGCGCGGTCCGAGAGCGGGACCAAATTAAATGGGTAGCCGAACGCATTCACGGTATCGCGCGCGTCGCCGCCATTCAATTTTTCCGCGCAGGTAGCCCGAACGTACTCCTTGAGCGCGCGAAGGACCGCTTCGGGATCCTCGCCGGGTTTGGCGGCCAGTTGCACGAACAACACATGCGGCTGATCCAGAGCGGCATACATGACGGGAAAGGCGCCTGCGGGCATCCTCAGCGAGGCGGCGTTCTTCTGAAGGCGGGCCGTCAGGATCAAAAAAGCCGGGAAAGCCGGGCTTGCGGGTTCGGGCGCCCGGATTGCCAAGGCCGCATGAGACTGCGCATCCGGCGCCAGGGGATTCACGTCTATCGTCTTTGATTGCTCGGACGGGCGCGCCGCGGGAATGGGTTTTCCGATTGGCTGGCCGCTTTCGATCCGCGCGAAAGCATCCGCGACGAGTTGTTTGGCGGCTTCGGCGTCAATGGCGCCCGCAATGACGAGTATTGCGTTCCTGGGCTTGTAGTAAGTCTTCATGCGGTCGCGAAGAGTCTGAACCTGGATGGATTTGATCTGGCTGATGATGCCGCCCTTGCGCGCGCCGGCCAGCGGCAGCGGCGCCGCCATCCCTGCGGCGGTGTTCATCGCGGCCAGGTTCGGCATGCCGCCGTACATGTTGGCGAGTTCATTTTCCATCCGCGGAATTTCGCGCGCCAGGTCGCCGGGCTGAATGTTGAGATCGCTCATGCGGCTGGCCGCGTCGAGAAGTTCCTCGCTCAATCGTTCCTTGGGAAATACACCGGCCATGATCGTATAGTCGCGGCTGGTCTGGGCGTTCCATCCCAGCGGATAGCGGGCAAGGTACTTCTCGAAATCCCGCGCGGGCGTTTTGCCGGACGCCGCAGTGGCGTAAAGGTGTTCGATCAGATGCCCCATGCCCGAGGCGCCCTGTGGATCGTGTTCCTCGCCAACCGAATAGAGCATTGCCAGCGCCACCTGGCTGGTTCCGCTTACAGGCCGCAAGACAACGCGCAGCCCGTTGTCGAGCGAATAGTCCGTCACGCCGGAAGTGGCCGGCCGGCCGCAATTGGCTGCCAGCGCCGCCGCGAGCAAGCTGAGAATTCTCCGGATGAACATCCCGCGTCTCCTTTATTTGAATTTTAACAACGCGCTCAGTTTTTGACAATTGCCCGGTTTTTTAGTCAGTTTTCCATAAACGAAAAAGGTGTATTTCAAGATATTATGGGTGATTCTGCGCTTGATTTTCGAAAAATGTCAAGGTAATATTTCAGACGAATGTTCAATGCAGGCAGTAAAAACGCCTGATGTTTAACATTATTTTATTCCATATTGCTCAGGAGGTAAAACCATCATGAAACAAAACAAAAGCGCCTTCACACTGATCGAACTGCTGATCGTGATCGCGATCATCGCCATTCTGGCCTTGATCGCCATCCCCAATTTCCTCGAAGCGCAAACGCGGTCGAAGGTTGCGCGTGCGATGGCCGACATGCGAAGCGCTGCCACCGCTCTGGAAGCCTACTTTGTGGATAACAACGTTTACCCGCCTCTGGCAGGATACAAAGTATGCGTTGACAACGGCAATCCCAAAAGTGAGAAAACGGCCCCCGAGGTCCAGGCGCAATACAATCGTGGCGGTATCTTGCTTGCCTGGCAGCTGAGCACACCGATCGCGTATATCACCTCGACGCGCCTCCCTGACCCATTCTGTAATATTGGCAAATACAATGATCTGGGCGAAGTCATCGACAACGGCGATCAATCCTTCACGCTTACTTATTGTAACGTTGAGCTCTATCGCAAGGTCATGGGAACCGGAATTCCCAACTGCAAATGGGGTTTGCTGTCGCTCGGACCGGACTTTACAAAAGGCCCTAATCCTTTCGGAGGAGCATGGACTTGGTCGAATTATTGCGCGGGAGACGTCAGGGATGTCAGCAATGGCGTATTCCGCGCATGGGGCTATGATCCCTCCAACGGGACGATTTCCGGCGGCGACATCATGCGCTGGCAAATCCAGTGAGTCATTAAAGACGCAGCGCGCTTTCAAGGCTAACGCAGGTATCGCGCAGATAAATTACCATGGCCTTATTGCTTCCCCCGCTCTTTCACCGTTATCCCGGAGCGCAAGGGCTGGCTTGGGCGCCAATCATGCAAGGCGCAACTCCACTGCGCCGGCTCGAACGGTTTGCCCATGCGCTCGGCGTCACTGAGATATGGCTCAAAGATGACAGTTTGTCATCACCCTTCTATGGTGGCAACAAGCCGCGCAAACTCGAATTCATTCTGGCAGACGCCAAACGCCTGAGCGCGCAGCGCGTCATGACGTGCGGCGGAATCGGATCGAATCACTGCCAGGCCACGGCGATCCATGCCGCGCGCGCGGGATTGAATGTCTCGCTGATGCTCTTCCCGCAACCGGTCACGCCCGCCGTTCAGCGCTCGCTTCTCTGCTATCGTTATCACGGCGCGGATATTCTTCTCGTCCCGGAATTCGAGCTGCTGGAGCAGCGCCGCCGCGAAGTGACGGCGGAATTCCTGCGCGCCGAGGGCTGCGAGCCTTACTGGATTCCACTCGGGGGTTCCTCGGCGTTGGGCGCGCTGGGGTTTGTCAACGCCGCGCTGGAATTGGCCGAACAGATTCGCGCGGGAGAGGCGCCGCAGCCCGCGCGCATTTTCGTCGCCGCCGGCACCTGCGGCACGCTGGCGGGACTTGCGCTTGGATGCAAGCTGGCGGGCCTGCGGACGCGCGTCGCCGGAGTTCGCGTCACGCCGGAAAGCGTCGCTTCCAAATCCAAAACGGTCGCCCTTACGGAAGAAATGACGCAATTGCTGCGCTCAACCGGCGCCTCGATCCCGGAGGAGGCGCGCATCCGCGAAGAAAACTTCGATCTCCTGGATGGATACTTCGGCGAGGGATATGGCCATTCGACTCTGGAATGCCGGAAGGCCGTCGCGCTGATGAAAGAAACAGAAGGCATCGCACTGGAGACGACCTACACCGGCAAGGCGCTGGCGGCATTGATAGACGCGGCGCTGCAAGGCGCCGGAATTAAAGATGCAGCAGAGCCGAGCGCTGGAGCCAAAAAAGCGGCGCTGACAGAATCAGGACGAAACGCGTGGCGCGGGAGCGACATAAGCGCTCGCTCAGAGGGCCATTTCCGCGCGGGCGGCCCTCTCCTATTTTGGAACACCTTCAACGCCGTAGATTATTGGTCAAGCGCTTTGAAAGCAGTGAAGCAGCAAGAACTTCCAGCGGACTTTCAGCAATTCTTTCAATGAAGCTTAAAAAATCTGTCGGACGATCATTCGTCGGACCCATCAGACTCGTCGGACCGGTCTGACGCGTCGGACAGTGCCAAAACATGATCCGTGCCAATCCGCCCGATCCGTCGCATCCGCGTTCTATTAAGCCTTTATGCTTTTACAGGCTCGCCTGCCCCGTGGCGATCATTTTGCTCCACAGCTCGCGTTGCTCGATCAATGCCGCGATCGGATCAGCCGGCGTCTTGCGTCCTTCAAGCAGAAGCCATCCGGCATAATCCGCTTTCACAAAAAGATTCATCAATTTCTGATAAGGATAGCTGGTGTCATTTAGCTCCCGCACGTGTGTTGTGGCGGCCAGCCGCGCTTTGAGCATGTCGAAATTGGCCTCCAGCCCCGCGCCTTTCAAGTCTTCGCCGTTGCAGTTCCAACATGCGCCTACGTTCGGATGCGTCGCCACGGCCATGATCTGCTTGATCACCGCCGGATCGGAACAGCCGCCATGAACTTCGAGCCGGATCTGCTGGCCATGTTCCGCGCCGAATGCGCCCAGGACGTTGAGCGCCTTGCCGATTTGTTCGATGGTTTTTTCCCGCTCGACTTCCTTGTGGAAATCGTTGGGCTTGACTTTGACGCCCGAGCCGCCAATGTCCTGACTGAGCAGGACGTATTCCTTGGCCTTCTCGATTGCCTTCTCGGCCTTCGCCGGGTCCACGGCGTCAAAGGCTTCATTGGTTCCCATCCCGACCAGGATCACTTTGCTGTCGGCGAACCGCTTTTTGACTTCCTTGCGCTGGTCGCTGTTCATCGCGGGGCTGACGCCGTGCTTGTGCTCCACGCGCAGTTCAACGCCCGCCGTCCCGCTCTTTTCGCAGTTGGCGATCAGCGTGGGCAAATCCCAATTCTGGCCCCAAAGGTACGTGACCAACCCCCATTTGATCTTCGATCCGGGCTTGCCGGACGCATCAGCCGATTTTATCTCATCCGATTTTTCGGCCGCCTGCGCCCAGACGCCACCCAGCGGCCCCGCGGCCAGCGCGACAGCCCCCGCGGTCAAAGATTGCTTCAGAAACCTGCGGCGAGATGACTCATTCATGGTTTATTCCTCCATTCGCAATAATTTAGGACAAATCCTTTAAGGTTTCCAATTTCATAATCCATTCCGCAAAATGAGCGCATTCCTTGCGGATCTTATCCAGCCCTATCGATATGGACGCCAACGAACCACCCGCCACTTTATCATATCCCGCCACTAATTCCTTGATACGTTTCGATGGGGACGTTGCTTCGTTGTCATTAATATCTTCGGGAGAAGAAAACTGCCTCCGAATTTTGGCAAACTCCTGCGATAGTTGAGGCCGATAAAGTCCTCGCGCCAACGCCTCTGGATCGCTAAAAAGCAGCGCTTCGAATTCATGCATCTGAATATAGGGAATAAAACGAACTGCATCGAACGAGGAATCGAGTCGCGCTTTGATATCGTCGCGCATCGCCTTTTCTATCGTCCGCGCCTTCTCTATTCCTATACCTGATTGCGCGTGAGCGAATCCCGGAAAATCATGTCCCAGTCCATAATAATCAAAGAACGTCGAACAGTAAGTTTCGCGTTCCTGCTGCAAGAGATTGAGGATGTTGCGCTGAGCGCGGCTATAGCGAACATCACCGCCTTTGTGACCAGGCACGCCAATGATGCACGGGAAAACATAAACCCCACAGCTCACAAGATATGGCTCCACGACCTCTTTGAGGAAATCTGATTCTGTATCGCCTTCCACAACCACATAAACTCGAATCATTATCTCGGTCTCCCGCCAAGGATGTTTTTCATCCACAGCTCGCCGAGACTGTAATCATTCAGCCATTCTTTCAGTTCCTCAGTCTTCTTTCGCTCCAGTTGCGTTTCCATGCCGCGCCGGTTCATGATGATGACATCCTCAGGCTCAAAATAATCCACCAGCGTTGCGCTTTGAGTTGCCACAAAAATCTGGGTTGTATGAGACGCTGTCTTGATCATGCTGGCGATGATGCCGATGGCGTATGGATGCAAGCCAAGTTCCGGTTCGTCTATGAACAAGACACTCGGCATCCTTTCCTCGGGCTGGCCGAGCAAGGCAATGAGCGCCATCGCTCGGAGCATTCCATCGGAGGCTTGAGAGACATTGAAAGGAAATTCGTTGCCATGTTCTCTCCATCGCAGCAAAATCCAGTCGAACTCAGGCTCCAGAAAGAACTCAGAAAAGAATGGCGCAATCAGCCGGACCGTATCAGAGATGCGACGGTACGCTTGACGATCCGATTCTGCGGGGCTATTGCGCAAATGCAAAAGAAAAGCCGCCAGATTCCTGCCATCGCCATATAGATAAAGAGTATCATTGACAGAGCATTTTCCACGCATATTCGATGCAAATGAAGTGTCATTAAATTGATATATTTGGAATTCCTTTAAGAATTTGAGTATCTTGCGGCCTGTTGGTTTATGCCATGGGACATCAACCGAATCCGCGTCCCAAAGCTGTCCGGATTCCCGCCATAGAGAATCGCCCTCCGCATGTGATAACTTGAGATGAAAATCATAATTGGCGCCTTCGAACATAATTTGAATCTGCGCTTGAATGGATTCAGTCCGCTTGGGCCCTCCATGCAAAAAAACTCTGGCGCCCCCCATTTTTGCAGCATAGTTTCTTAATTCCTCTGGCTCGCTGAGGGCTTTGCCCAGCAATTGAAAAAAAGAAATGAAATTGGATTTGCCCGCGCCGTTGGGGCCAATCATGACATTGATCGGTCCCGGCTCGAAATCCTTCAATTCGCGAAATGTCTTGAAGCCGGAAATGCTCAGCTTCGCCAATCGGATCGCCATGGTTCGGCTTCCTTTCGCATTCTTTCAATCCACAAATCTACAACTCGCCATTCGCTTCCCGCAATCCGGAATTTTCCGGCGCCGCTCTATCAGCGATACCAATACTTCGGCAATACCTCCCGCTCGGCCTTCAATAAATCCGCAATGCAGGCGTCGGTGTCGGGGATGTTGTTGCAGATCGGGTCGGTCAGCATCGCGCGCCGCAGGAGCGCGCGGTCGCCCGTCGCCGCCGCTTCCGCCGTCAGCTCATGGGTGTCGAGAACCTGATGCGTCAATCCCAAAACGCCGCGCGGCATCATGCAGGCCGGTTGCGGACGCGGGCCTTTCATATCCACGTCGCATCGCAATTCGACAAACGCCTCCGGCGGCAGATTCGGGATCGCACCGCGGTTGGCGGAGTTGATGAAGAACGCCTTGCCGAGGCCGCCCCACATCGCCTCGATGATGTCGGTGGCGTGGTCGTCGTGGATTTTCTCCAGGAATTGTTTGGCGCTGAGCTTGCCCGAGGCGTATCGCGCGGTCTCGGCCATCTGCGCATCCATGGCACGTTGCCGCGCTTCGCCGTCGAACAAGGCAATCGGCTCCGGCTTGACCGGCTTGACGACATAGCCCTGGAAGTATGGGACGTATTCCTTTGTGTGGCCGATGCAGTCGGGAAAAATCCCAAATACATTGAACAGCTCAAGCGCGTAGGCGTCGTTATAGCGCGCCTTGGAATCCGGATGCGGCTTCTTCTTTTCCTCGCGCACCTTTTCCTCGATCTTGCGCTTCAGGATGGGCGTCAGGTCTTTGCCGTCATAGCGCAGGCGCAAAACCCACGTGAAGTGATTGACGCCGCCGACAACCAGCTCCAGCCGGTTGCGGACGTCGGGCGCAATCGTCTTGGCGTCCTGCGGGACGATGCCCAGCATCTTGCAGAAATTGAGCGACCAGTGAGGCTCGTGGTGTCCGTCGCACAAAGCGAAGCTCCTCATATCGGGCGCATAGCGCCGCAGCGCCATTCCGAGGACGGTCGTCGGATTGACGAAGTTGATGATCCAAGCCTCGGGCGCAAGGCGCCGCGCGTCACTCGCCACGGCCAGAACGTGCGGAACCTCGCGCAGCGCGCGAAAGATGCCGCCCGGACCGATCGTGTCCGAGCTGCACATCCGAATGCCGTGGCGCGTGGCGATTTGCGTGTCCACACCGCGATAATACGCGTTGCGCTCGGAAAACGTCAGCACGATGAAATCCGCGCCCTTCATCACGTCGCGGCGGTTCGCAGAGGCGCTGACCTTGACCTTGCATTTCGTCTGATCGCAGACGCGCCGCGCCAGACGCGACATCGTTTTCAAGACCGCCGGGTTCGTGTCCACCAGCGCCAGTTCGCCACCCGCCATCACGGGACTCGTGGCCATCTTATGAATCACGGGCCTCCCGAAAAAGTAACTGCCCGCCCCGATCACCACCACTTTGGGTCCGCTCATTCGACAGGCTCCTTCTCCTCGAATAATCCCGCTCCCACGGCGTAAGCGTAGTAAAGCGGCAGAAAAACCAGTTTCTGCTCCGGCAGTTCCGAATACGGCGCGCAAGAAAAAACATAGCCTTTGGGACACTTGGGAAATTCCCTCAAGTACTGATGAAGACTGCGAAGTTTTCCTGCAACGCCACTCTTGACTTCAATAGGATAGATCGCGCCGCGATGAGTGAGGAGATAATCTACTTCCGCGCCGCTACTCGGAGACTGCCTGGCCCAGAAGTATA
>JAPLSP010000475.1 GCA_026398575.1 Candidatus Sumerlaeota bacterium
ACACTCTTTCCCTAGACGTGTGCTCTTCCGATCTGAGCAAATAGTCCTGCGCTCCCTCCCGCACGGCGCGCGAAGCCAGGTCCTTGTCGTCCAATCCCGTCAGCACCACAATGGGCAGATCCGGCCCGGAGTCCCGCGCCCTTTGGAAAGTCTCAAAACCCTGGCTGTCAGGCAGCGACAAGTCCAGCAACATGACGTGATAGATGGAGCGCTTCATCAGATCGAAGGCTTCCGACAACCGCCCGGCGCAAACGCAGTCATATTTATTCGCGCTCATCTCCGCAAGATGTTCGCGGATCAGACGGGCGTCGCCCGGATTGTCTTCAACGACAAGGACACGGATCGTATCGGTGTTCATAGGGCGCCTTTGTCCAGTACTCCGAATGCAATTTCTCAGTGCGGCAATTTCACAATGGTGAACCAGAAGTCCTCGATGGATGCGACCACTTTGGAAAACTGCTCGAGGTCCACAGGCTTGGTGACATAGCAATTTGCATTCAGGTTATAGGCTTTAACAATGTCTTCCTCCGCTTCAGACGTGGTCAGGATCACCACGGGAATTCGCTTCAGGTCCGAGTTCGACTTGATTTCCTTCAAGACATCCAGGCCGCCTTTCCGGGGAAGATTCAGATCCAGCAGGATCAAGTCGGGGCGCGGAGCGCGCGCATATTCGCCTTCATGATGGAGAAACTGCAGCGCCTCCACTCCATCAGCCGCGACATGCAGGTTGATGCGCATCTTGGCGTCTTTCAGGGCTTCATTGGTCAATCTGACGTCGCCGGGATTATCTTCGACGAGCAGGATTTCAACCGGCCTGACCTGGCTTGGCAGATGCATGGAATCGGCTCCCTTGAACGAAGATGGTTTTTGCGCATTCGGCAGTCTTATAATCGCAAACCGGCAGGATGTCAATCGGACGAATCCGGCGTGCCGCGCCCATGGTTGACGATTCCATTCCAAGGAGTCTCCCCCGGGCGCCCGTCATCCTGCGATGGCGCCGGCATTGTGAAATAAAACACGCTTCCCTGATCCTCTTGCGATTCCACCCAGATGCGGCCGCCATGACGTTCGACGATCTTCTTGCAGATCGCAAGGCCGATGCCGGAGCCTGGGATATCCTTATCGCGAGCGAGACGCTGGAATATCTGAAAAATCCGTTCCTGGGATTCGTCCGGGATGCCAATGCCATTATCGCGCACCGAAAACTCCCATTCGCCTTTTCCGCGAATGGCCGCGACGTGAATCCGGGGCGGATCGGCGCCTCGGAATTTAAGCGCGTTGCCGATCAGATTCTGGAAGACTTGCATCAGTTGCGTCTCATCGGCAACGACGATGGGAAGCGGATCGCGCGTCACCGTCGCATGCGCGTCTTCAACAGCCAATTTCAGATTGTCCATGGCCTGCGAAAAGACGCTCTCGCAATCCACCGGCGCCGGCGCTTTGCCCTTGGTCGTGATGCGCGAGTAGGAAAGCAGCGCGTTGAGCAGGTTTTGCATCCGCTTGGCCCCATCCACCGCGAAGCCGATGAATTCGTCCGCGCTCTGGTCGAGTTTGCCCTGGTAGCGCCGCGCCAGCAGCTGGGTGAAGCTTGAAACCATGCGCAGCGGCTCTTGAAGATCATGCGAGGCGATGTAGGCGAAATGCTCGAGGTCGCGGTTCGACCGCTCGAGTTTCGCCTGGATTTCTTTGAGCGTCGAAACGTCGGTAATGACGGCGAAACTGCCCGCATCATGGCCCAGATCGTCGCTCAGAGCTTTGGGCGAAACAATGGCCGGCACGTTCGTCCCTTCCTTGGATCGCCATTGGATCTCATAGGATTCGTTGCGCCCCTGGCGGCGCTCATTCATCTGAGCGCGAAAGATTTCCCTGTTGGGGGCGTCCAAAAAGTCCGGCGCCTCGCGCCCGATCATTTCCAGGCTTGAATAGCCGGTCATTTTGCAGAAGCGTTCATTCACATAAAGGAAGCGCCCTTGAACGTCGTTGACGATGAAGCCTTCGTTCATGGTTTCCAGGAGAAGGCGATGGCGTTCTTCGCTGCGGCGCAAGGCTTCATCGGCGTTTTTTTTGGCGGTGATATCGCGCGAAATTCCCAACGTTCCGATGATGGCGCCGGAGCTGTCGCGCATGGGGACTTTGGTTGTGGAAACCCAGGTCACTTTTCCATCCGCCCAGTCTTCCCTTTCCTCCTTGCCAATGACCGCCTGCCCGGTCCGGATCACTTCCCGTTCATCGGCAAAGGCTTGTTCGGCATGCTCGCGCCCAAAAAAGTCGAAGTCAGTTTTGCCAACCGCCTCGTCCGAGTCGCCGAGTCCACAGTGCCGGGCCATGGCCTGGCTGATCCGGAGAAACTGGCTTTTCTCGTTTTTGAAATAGATGTGGTCGGGAATGGTCCGCATCAGCCCGGACAGCAGATCGCGCTCATAAGCCAGTTCCTTGTCCAGCCGTTCGCGCAGTTCGATTTCCCGCTTCAGGCGCTCGGCGCCCTGGCGCATCTCCTCTTCCATGCGGAGGCGTTCCGCGATTTCGCGATTGAGCTCGTCCCGCGAGGCGGTGATGGCCCGCAAATTCAGGATCATGGCATTGAACGAGCGCGCCAGCTGGCCGATCTCGTCGCGGCGCGAGTCCTCCGCTTTGTGATCCAGATTGCCGGCGCCCACAATCCCGGCGCTTCGCTCCATCTGCAAGATGGGCAAAACGATACTGCGGCGCGCCAGCCAGGCGATCAGCAGGATTCCGCCCAGCATGGCGGCCAGCAACGACAGCAGGAGAAAGCTGGCTTTTTGAAACGCCTCGGCACCCTTGTCATTGGACAGCTGTTGCAGGCGCTCGGCATCGGAGAATAAATCCTGAAACTTGACGTCCATCTCATTGCTGAGATGTTCCTCCAATTCCATGGCAAGGCTCGCTCCCGTCGCGCCGGGTTCGCGCTTTTTCCAGTTGTCTTGAATCTGCTGGAATAGCTGCAGGACTTCTCTTCGGCGATCGCCCAGCCGTTTGAGTACAGCCTCAGCCTCCGCGTCCTGCGTTTGAATCCGAGCCAGAAGGATGCCCAGCGCGGCATGCTCCGCCAGCCACTGCGCTTGCGGCCTTTCGTCGTGATGCATCAGGTAGTCGTCGGTCAGCATACCCGTCAGAAAGACCGCATTGGCCGCTTGCGCGATGGTCTGGCCGTTGGCGATCTCTTTCCTGACCTGTTGGGTCATTCCCCACAGCGCCACGCCGATGAGAATGGCGGCGCCCGCGCCCATCGCCGCGGCAATCTTCAATTTGGACTGAATGCCCATAGGGGGTCCTCAATGGACAATGCTGATGCGCTCGGGTTTGACGCGCGCCAGCGCTTCGAGATGAATATAGCCAAGATAATTAGGGATTACGCTTTGGGACGCCAGCCCATTTGCGAGTCATATCTGGGAGGAGTCCTCCGCCGCTTGGCGCGCTTCAATCACCTGACAGGCCGGATTTTCGGGCTTGTACCGGGGCAATGTAAAATAAAAAACATTGCCCCGATTCGGGTGAATTCGCACACCCACCTGTCCGCAATGCTTTTCCACGATTCTTTTCACAATCGAAAGTCCAAGCCCATGTCCTTGGGCCCGGATTTTATTCAGGCGGCTGAAGGGCTTGAAGAGCTTGCTGCAATCCTCGGGCTTCAATGACTGGCCATTATCCCGCACCCAAAAGGCGATCATGTCATCGGTCTCATCCGAAGCGCCGACTTCGACTTGGGGAGGGCTTCCGCCGTATTTCAAGGCATTGCTGATCAGGTTGCACCAAACCTCTTCGATCCAGGGGCCGTAGCCGATCGCCATGGGAAACGCATCGGGAAGCGCCACGTTCCCCTGATACTGCTTCACCATGTATTCCAGACGATCCTGCGCCTCCAGAACCAGCTGCGTCATATCCAGCGGGCGCATGGTCACATCCGCCATCCGCATTTCCGCCAGCATGAGCAATTCATCAATGATATTCGCGCTCTGCCGGCTGTTTCGCGCAATGATGTCCAGCAGGCGCTTCACATTTTTTCTCGATAGCGAAGCATCCTTCTTCAGCAGGATGCTCGCAGCCGTCAGCGTCTTGCTCACCGGATTTTTCAGATCGTGCGCCACGGTATGCGCAAAGGCATCCAGTTCCTGATTGCGCATCTGCAACTCGGCAGCCGCGTTCCGCAATTCTTTTTCCGTTTGCATGAGCTGGGTAACGTCCCGCGCAACATGCACAACGCCGTTGACCTGCCCGTTCTCGTCATGGATGGGCGAGGCGGTAATGTTAAAATGGCCATTCAGCTTGTCAATCCAGGCCGCGGCCTGTCCTTCATTTCCGCTCGCCAGCGATTGCGCATGCGGGCAACCGCAGACCGGCTTATCTTCGCCATGGACAGCCGAATAGCAGGGCTTTCCGATCAAGGATTTCACGGGGATGCCGATTCGGTCGGCCACCGCCTTATTGGCGCGCTGAATCTGGTATTCCCGGTTCAAAATCATAATCAAATCCGGCGCCGCGTCGAACGTCTGCTCCCATTCCTGTTTGGCTTTCAGGATCGCCGATTGCTGGCGCTTGCTCTCCGTCACATCCTTGATAACGACGCAATACTTCCGTTCGCTGCTGACGGTCATGTGCCTTTGGCTGACAAGCAGGCTTCTGCGTTCGCCGGTCTTGCGGACAATGTCCACCTCATAGGGGCGCCCTTTGCCTTGCTGGACTTCCTTCCATCGCTCCAGAATGAAGGGGTGAAGATCAAGAGGAATCACTTTTAGGAAATGCTCGCCGATCAGCTCTCTGGGAGGCCAGCCAAGGATGTCGAAGCAAGCCTGGTTGCCGAATTCGAACCGTCCGTGGGCGTCAATCGTCAGGATGCCGTCCAGCGAAGCCTGGATCAGCGTTTCGAAGTAATATCGTGTATCGGCAATGGCCTGCGCCGCTTTGATCCGATCCTGCATGGCCTCCTGCAAATGCACATGGACATGCCGGGCTTCATTGGTTCGTTCCTGCAAGAGGCTGCTTAATTTGTTTTGCGCCTGCGCCAGGATTTCCATGTGGCGTTTGCGTTCGATGGCATAATTGATCGCGCGCTTAAGCATGGGCGCCGAGATGTCGCTTTTGAGGATGTAGTCCTGGGCGCCATAACGCAGCGACGCAACCGCCGCCTCCATATCGTCTATGCCCGTCAAAACCACAATCGGGACTTCCGGGGCCGATTCACAGACTTTCGTCACTGTCTGCAAACCCATGGAGTCGGGAAGGTTCAGGTCTAAAAAAATGAAGCCAAAGTTTTCGCTCTTCATCAAGGCAGTCGCGGCAGAAAGCCGGTCGGCATGCCGAATCTGATATTTGCCTTCCTCGTCTTCTGCCAGCGCCATCTGGATCAGCTTGACATCGTCGGGATTATCTTCGACCAGCAGAATTTTCAAACTATCAGTTCTCATACGCCAATCCCTCCCCGCCATGACGGCTTATTGTAGTTATAACTTCGCGATCTCTTGACTAACTTATCAGTACATTTATAGCGCAAACCCATCCTGCGTCCCGCGAATGACCAACAATTGAACCTTAATTTTATAGTTTTCTATTTTATCGCCCCAAAACTAAGCATTTAATGGCAGCGTATGAAAATCAGGTCAAGCAAATAATCGCTCTTTTGCGCTTATACGCCCTGATCTTTCAACTAAGCGCTCATTTTTTAGGTCTTGTACCATAATGACGCCTGCTGTGGTTCACGCTGTCCAGAATGCGGCAGCGCAGGTTGAGCAAACAACCTGATTTTTTGCTTGCACTCATATGAGAAAATATGGTTTACTTGTTGTCAGCACAGAGGGGAATCGCCACTCTTATCACTGCGGCGAATAAAATACCAAGGGGGTTCATGATATGATATTCTCAGGTGAATCCAAGGTAAGAACACCAAAGGGCACGCTTTGCGGTAGGCATCAACTAGGACTGCTAGCCCTTATCTTGTCTTTCGTAGCATTATCATTGATCTCACCCACTATTATTTGGGCAACAGCGGACAGCAACAATACGAAAGAGACTGCTCAGGTTCTCACAGTAAATCAAAATATTGGATGCAGCCTCAACAAAGATAATGATCCCATAGATTGGTTTAAGTGTGATTATAGTTCTTATGCCGACACAGGATGTGTATTTATCGAAATTGACGGTAGTGCTGATCCAAGTAATATTGCATGGATTCTATATGATGGAGATGGTGTTACAATGCTGGATTATGGGCGGATTAGCAGCGATCCTTACAGCAAGAATATTTGGATCGATCTTGATTCTAGTTTTTTCTACCTTAGAATAGAATATGTGGGCAGTCTAACCGGAAATCAATTATATCAGCCAGTTTTCAGATTTGGTGTTGGAGATGACAATAATACTCCTGAAACAGCCCAAGAGCTTCAGATTGGCGAGCGCCTTGGCTGCACTGTGAATAAGGCTGATGACAGACTAGATATATTTAAGTGTCATTATACGCAAGCAGGGAAAATGTCGGTAGGGCTCTCAAGTACCGCTGATGACGACAATCTTTATTGGATTTTGCGGGATGCTCCAACTGGTAGTATTTTGGATTCTGGGACAATCGGAATCAAACCCAACAGCAGTCAATATACAGTTACAGTTGGGAATTGGTACTACTTGTGGGTGATCTACGAAGGCTCTTTGTCTGGCGATCAAGCATACATTCCGGAATTTGCTTTTGAAGCTCCTCCTGATTCCGTGCCACCACAAGTGACGCTTACACACACTACAAATGTTATAGAAATCACAACAAGCAAAGTCCCATTTAGTATCCGATATACGGATAATGTAGCTGTTAGGGCATCGGATATTGATAGCAATGATATATTGGTTACAGGACCCAATAGTTTTAGCCAATTGGCTGAAATGTTTGCCGCTACGCCAACTGACGGGTCACCAATAGACGCAGTTTATCGAGTATCTCCTCCAAGTGTAACATGGACCTCAGCTGATAATGGAACATACAACATCAATATGCAAGCCAATCAAGTCAGGGATACAAGCAACAACTATGTTGCAGCAGGCTTACTAGGATCATTTGAGGTTAATATTCCTTCAGCGATTTATACGCTGGCGGTGAATTCATCGGGTGCTTCGGGGGTGGGTATCGGCAGCACGACGAGTCATGGGGGGACAACGAATTACACAAAGACGGGCTTGGCATCGGGAGCGAGTGTGAACCTAAGCGCTCCTTCGACCGATCCGACAGACTACACGTTTGCGCGTTGGCGCTTGGACGCGGTGGATCAGACGGCAGGACAAAAGACATTGAACTTCACGATGACAGGCAACCGGACCGCCGAGGCGGTTTATACTCCGACCGCCGAGGCGGTTTATACTCCGGTGGTGGTAACATATACGCTGACAGTGAATTCAACAGGTGCTTCGGGGGTGGGTATCGGAAGCACGACGAGTCATGGGGGGACAACGAATTACACAAAGACGGGCTTGGCATCGGGAGCGAGTGTGAACCTGAGCGCTCCTTCGACCGATCCGACAGACTACACGTTTGCGCGTTGGCGCTTGGACGCGGTGGATCAGACGGCAGGACAAAAGACATTGAACTTCACGATGACAGGCAACCGGACCGCCGAGGCGGTTTATACTCCAGCCGAAGACAATTACTATCCAGGAGACTCTAATTCTGACTGGTCCATTTCAATTAGCGAAATAACCGCATATGGAGCTGCATGGAAACGTGGCGATACGTGGCCAGTTCCTCCCAATCCTATACCCATTGGATATGTCACACGCGGCGGAATGATTTGGAAGTCCAGCGAAGTATATCACTATGATTCAGGCCAATCACCACCAGCCTGTTGGATTTCCGGTTTGTCTGCGCCCGGTTTCAGGCAACTGACAGCACTGCAATCTCCAAGAGCCTTTAGCGTTTTGGGTGCAACCAGCACATTACGCACTTTGCCATCCAGCTATTCGCCTGGCTTAGCAGTCAATGTTTCTATAGCCATCACGCCGGATTCGGGGGCCAGCGTTTGGGCCGTGGAGGAAACTCCGCCTTCAGGCTGGACTGTAAGCGGTATCAATGAAGGTGGAAATTGGGATTCGGTAAATCAGAAAATCAAGTGGGGACCATATTTCGATACGACGGCTCGAACACTTAGTTATGCTGCGACACCACCCGCAAGCGAAACAGGAACCAAGGCTTTCAGCGGGATAGTCAGTGTGGATGGCGTCAACCAAACAATCGCTGGCAATACGAGTATATCACCTGGAAGTGGCAATTCGACGGCGGTTCGGAGCATCACGAACAACAATACTGCCACGCCTAGGATTTCAATTGCAGTGACGCCAGCCAGCGGAGTCAGTAACTATGCTGTAGAGGACGCGTTGCCTTCGGGTATCACACCATCGGTGATCGATAATAGCGGAACATGGGATTCGGTGAACCGGAAAGTCAAATGGGGGCCGTTCTTCGATGCAACGGCACGAACGTTGAGTTACACAGTTTCTGGTTTGGCAGGCGTATATACCTTCACTGGCACCGCGAGCTTTGATGGGACGAATAGTACGATCACGGGAACCAATCAAGCTACAATTGCAGGCGGCAATTCGACGGCGGTTCGAAGCATCACGAATAATAATACTGCCAAGCCTGGGATATCAATTGCCGTGACGCCAGCTAGCGGGGTCAGTAACTATGCTGTAGAGGATACATTACCCTCAGATATAACGCCATCGGGAATCGATAGTAGCGGTTCATGGGATTCCGTGAATCGGAAAGTCAAGTGGGGTCCCTTCTTCGATGCAACAGCGCGAACATTGAATTACACAGTTTCAGGGTCGGCAGGCGCCTATCCCCTCATTGGAACCGCGAGTTTCTCTGACGGTCAAATCGAGCCATCCCGATAGTAGCGTTGCCATTACGGTGACGCCGTTGGACAATAACGGCCAGAGCGACGGCGTAACGCCGTTTGACCGGGTTTATAATCAAAATACCGACGTGACGTTGACCGCGCCTTCGCCCATTGGCAGCAGCATATTCAATGGATGGCGGCTCAATGGCCTGCCTTCCAGCCCGACCCAGACTATCAATTTCGCGGTTACATCCACCGCCACGCTCACGGCCACTTACCGGAATCCTGCCGAAACGCTTTATACGCTGACGGTGAATTCCACCAATCCGCCCAGCGGCGTTCCGATCACGGTTTCCCCGGCGGACGCCAACGGCGACAGCAACGGCACGACGATCTTTACCCGCGTTTATGCCGCCAATGCGTCGGTAAATCTGACGGCGCCGGCGACGCAGGGCGCAAACACCTTCCTGCAATGGGAAGTGGGAGGGGTGTATTATAGCGTGAATCAGACAATCAGCGTCACGATAGCAGCGACAATGAATGCGACGGCTGTCTATCAGACGCCCGTGAGTAAGATCACCATCAGCGGCAATGTGACCGGCGTTCCAGCCGCAACCGTTGTCACGCTGCTCGCATCAGGTTCGGAAACAACCTCGACGCAGATCGTTGGCTCGGGCGCTTATCAGCTGACAGTCAGTCCCGGCTTCACGGGCACGGTGACGCCGAGCGCGGCGGAACTGGTTTTTGCCCCTGCCTCAAAAAGCTATACCAGCCTGTCGGCTAATTCAACAGGCCAGGACTATGTCGCGGCGCCGGCGCCGGCCATTTATGCGCTGCAGGTGGATTCGGTCAATCCGAGCGCCGGCGTTGCGATCACGGTCAGCCCGGCGGACAACTCCGGCCAATCAAATGGGACCACGGCCTTCACACGCGTTTACAACAGCGGCTCAGTGGTGACCTTGACAGCCGCGTCGGCCCAGGGACCGAATCCTTTCGTGAGATGGGACAAGGACGGCGCCCTCTATGACACCGCACAGACAATCGTCGTCACCATGACGGCGAATATTACTCTGACGGCGGTGTATCTGACGGTGACGCCGGGGGTGACAACCTACACCTTGACGGTAGCCTCGATCAATCCGAACTCCGGAGTGAATGTCGCCGTCAGCCCGGCGGACGACACGAGCCTATCGGATGGAAGCACGCTCTTCAAGCGCATTTATGACGCCAATAAATTGGTAACGTTGACGGCGCCCGCGACTAGCGGCACAAGCGCCTTCCTGCGATGGGAGAAAGATGGCGCGCCTTTCGGCTCGGCGCCGGCCACCTCCGTCACCCTGACGGCAGACACGCTGATGACGGCGGTATATTTCACCTCGCAAGGCAAAGCCCTGATCGCGCTTTATGACGGCGCGACGCCCATTCCGAACGGATCCGGCGAAGTGATCATGGGAGCGGCGACCGTGGGCGGCGCGGGGGTGGTCAAGACGCTGACCGTGGTCAATCCTGGAAGCGCAGCGCTCACGGTCAGCAATCTGGCCCTGCCGGACGGCTTCACAGCGACGCTGCCGGACAAAAGTATTGACGCGGGTTCGAGCGGCATGTTGACGATCACACTCACAACGACGAACAAGGTGCTCTTCGGCGGAGCGGCAAGCCTCGCGAGCAACGCGGTTTCCGACAATCCTTTCAAGTTCACGGTGATCGGCGTGGTCAGCGAGGCGGTCGTATATAAAGTCCAGGCCATCCGGTGCGCGGTGGAGGCCACGAGCGACGCCTCCCCGAGCTTGAGGGTGACGAACGGGACCAGCACGTCCGATCTCAAGATCACGATGCTCAAAGGCAGAGCCGCGTTGATCGCAAAGGACAATCCGGCCAAGGGCATCCTGATCCTTCGCAACTGCTCGGGCCTTGCAACTGTCACGGTCAGCGGTTCGCTCCGCAATCTGCAAACCGCCGTGCCGATTGTGC
Organism: Candidatus Sumerlaeota bacterium; assembly: GCA_026398575.1. Next base: position 10,803 of record JAPLSP010000475.1, read on the forward strand.
GCGTGGACGTTTCGGGCGATCTCGCTTCGCTCTCGGCGGCCAAAACCGCCGTCGGCGAAGTCTTCGTGGCCGGAGTGTTGAAGCGCGTGGCCATGACGATGACCAATGATCTCAATGTCACCCCTTCGCCGCAGGATACCGTCATCCTGTCGAGCGGCACGTTGATCAGAGGAAAAGCCTACATAACTCTCGCGGGCGTGGGCGTGCGGCGTCTCGAGATTCCGAACAGCGCGGTCCAGGCGACGTTGAGCGCCAAGAAGAAGCGCGGCGGCGCTCTCATCGCAGGGAACGTGGGACTGATCAAAACCGGCTCGGCGCTGACGCTGTCGGTTTCGGGCAGCAATCTTACAGGGCCGGTTTTCGCGTCAGGCGAGATCAAGAAAGTCAAAGCAACCGTGATGAGCATGCGGGGCGTCGGCATCTTCGCTCTGGACGCCACGACGGGCGAGCCCACCAAGACGTTGATTGTCTCCGGCATGATCTATCCCGGCGCGAGCGGCGCCAGTTTGAAGAAGGACATCACCCTCGTGCAGGCGTCAGCAGGGATCAAGGCGGCAATAGTGGCGGGCGTTGAAAGCGTAACGACCACGGAAGGGATGACGCTGATCACTCCGAATTCATTGGGCATCGTGAAGAAAATAATGACAACCATTGTTGGCGTTGCGGCAAGTGACGGCTTATACTGGGCCTCGAAAGGCAAAAATGGGAAATTGCCGACCTTCGTGCCCAAGAGCCTCGGTGCAAAAATCACGGCCGGCGGAACGGCGGTGGTTCGCGTGGGAGATTATCAGGTGAACGGCAAGTGAAGTGGCGGCAAGAGCCAGATGACGGCGCCCAACAGGCAATGCCGCAGATCATGAGCGCATGAAGATCGAAAAAGGCCCGAAGAGCAATCTTCGGGCCTTTTCATTGCCACGCGCTTTAACCCATTATCAAAATATGAACGACAACCTGTTGTCGTTCGCGCAAACTACGGAAAAATCTGTGTTAATCCGCCCGATCCGCCCCATCCGTGTTCTATCTCAATCTGATTTTTTGTGATAGAACACGGATCGGGCGGATCGGGCGGATCATGACGGATTTT
>JAPLSP010000783.1 GCA_026398575.1 Candidatus Sumerlaeota bacterium
CCGACGTTGTCGCCCGCCTGGCCTTCGTCCAGTTCCTTGCGGAACATCTCGACGCCCGTGCAGACGGTGCGGAAGGTGTCGCGCACGCCGACGATTTCCAAATCATCGCCGATGTGAACCTTGCCCTGTTCGCAGCGGCCCGTGGCGACCGTGCCGCGGCCCGTGATCGAGAACACGTCTTCGACCGGCATCAGGAACGGCTTATCGAGGGCGCGCTTCGGAACGGGAATAAAGGTGTCCAGCGCTTCCAGCAACTTGTCAATGGACTTGAGGCCGTAATCGGAATCCACTTCCTTGTTCGCTTCGGTAGCCGAGCCGCGAATGATCGGAGTCTTGTCGCCCGGGAAGCCGTAGGAGTCGAGCAGTTCGCGGACTTCCATCTCGACGAGATCGAGCAGGTCCGGGTCGTCCATCATATCGCACTTGTTGAGGTAAACGAGGACATACGGAACGTTCACCTGGCGGGCCAGGAGGACGTGTTCTTTGGTCTGAGGCATGGGCCCGTCGGTGGCGGCGACCACGAGGATGGCGCCGTCCATCTGGGCCGCGCCGGTGATCATGTTCTTGATATAGTCCGCGTGACCGGGGCAGTCCACATGCGCATAGTGACGGTTGGCCGTGGAATATTCGACGTGCGCGGTAGCGATGGTTATGCCACGGGCGCGCTCTTCCGGCGCCTTATCAATCTGGTCGAACGGGACGTAAGTCGCCAAGCCTCTTTTGGACTGTCGCTTGGTGATGGCTTCGGTCAGGCTCGTCTTGCCGTGGTCAATGTGTCCGATCGTGCCGACGTTGACGTGCGGCTTATCCCGCACGAATTTTTCTTTGGCCATGGTTTTCGCTCCTTGAGGCTAATTGACAGGCGCGCAACACGCCTGCGCATCGGACGGCTAGGCCCGCCCCCCTCTATCCCCAGCCGGAGTCCTCCCCGGCTTTCCTTCACTGAAAATTGAAACGGTCGAGATTTCCGCGCGCGCGAGGCTGCCGGCGGGCGCTTTGCCCCCGACGCCTTATCTTCGCTTGCCGCTGTTTTTTTCCGGTGCGGCCCGCTAGATCTCGAAGTCGCCCTCTGCTTCTCGTCGCTCGTTTTAGTAGAGGATCCCCGTCGCCGGGTATCCGCTTCATGCCGGGAGGGACCGGCACGAAGAGAAGTGAGCGGAACCTTTCTCGCGGTTTAGGGCCGGTTTTCAGGCCTTTGCGCCGCTTTTCTTGCTTCCCGCTCGCCTGCGCGCCGTTGCCCTCAAGAAAGGCCGTGTGCGCAAGGGGTTGTTAGTGTCTTTTTCGGAGGGGGCGCTGTCAATGGCAAAAATTCATATTTTTAATATTTTTTATTTCCCCTAAACCGCTTTCATTTCTTGAAGCCCGCCCCGCGTTACGGGCGCATTTCAGCCGAGCTGCCTTGGCGTGCTGGAAAAGACCTGACAAAATAATGAGCGACAAAATAATAGAACAAAGCCATTCCTGCCTGGTTCAATGGCAACGCGTCTTCATTGTTTTGTCAGACATTATTTTGTCAGAACAGGCGCCGCGTCCTGCCGGTATCTGCCTTGTGATACGCCCGCGCGTTACTCCAACGCGATCTTCACCTTGACCGGCTCGAGCAGGCGTCGGGCGAATTGGTTGAGATACGCCTTCCACGGCTCATAATCTTCAAAATCCCCGCTCCGGGTCCATCCCGCGCCCGCATAATAAACAAAAGGCTTGCCGGTCTCGGCTTTCGCAACCATGTAATGATGCGCATAGTCTTCGGTGAACTGCGTAAGGAGATTGGGGTTCATGACAATGCCGCATCCGAGAAACGCTCCACTGGCGCCATACTGGGTTTCCCATGTCGCCAGCCAGGCTTTCGATGGGTTCGTTGCGGATTCCATGCCGCGATGCCGGGCGATGCCGGCGACGCACGTCAGAGCGCTGGTGGTGGGAGGAACCGTGTTGAAAGTCACTTCGAAACGGCTCAGGTTCGAGCCGGCGTCGAGCGATATGCGGCGGGTTTCGGTGACCGTGGTCGCGCCGGCGTTGTAGGAGGGATACGCGAGTTCAAAGACGGCGCGGACGGGGCCGTTGGCGATGAGTTTTTGTTTGGCGAAATTTTTGGCATGCCACAGTTTGCCCGCCGCCCAAACACCCGATGCGCCGCATCCAAGGCCGCTGCCGACGGTGTAGAAATCCAGGCCCTCTCCGTTATCATAACTGTAATTGCCGCGCGAGTACCACTTGTTGATGATGAGCGAGCGCGTGCGCTTGGCCCAGACATCCACGCCGCACGATATCGCCCCTTCCTCGCTGCCGCGCA
>JAPLSP010000081.1 GCA_026398575.1 Candidatus Sumerlaeota bacterium
TGTTTTCAGCCGCCACGAATCCATTCACTTTCTTTTCGCTTATGAACTGAAAGTAATGCCGTCGCGAGCGGCGCCAGCATTTGGAGTGCGGTTGCTGGCTGCCGCTTCTGCTACGCCAATCTGATAGAAAAATCGTAGCAAAAGCGGCAGCAAGCAACCGCACTCCAAATGCTGGCGCCGCTCGCGACTGCATTACTTTCATTTCATAAGCGAAAAGAAAGTGAATGGATTCGATGCGGCTGAAAACACTGTGGCGATGGATCAAACGCGACTGGGCGGATTGGGTAGTTTTGGCGATCGCCTGGGTTTGGGTGGCGGCGGGTTTTGGGATTGCCTGGTTTTCATCTTCGCCCGACGTGAGCGAAATTGGTCTTGGCATATTGATCTATGCCTTTTACCTCATGCCGCCTTTGGCGTGCAGTTGGTTTTTGATCCGCATGAGCGGACGCGCGATGGCGATGACGCAGATTGCCCTGCGCGAGGAGTTGGCGATGACGCTGCTCGGTCCGCGGGATGTTTTTCGCGCGCGCCTGATGCGGCGGATGTGGCTGAAAACTCTTCCCATCTCAGGAGTATGGCCGTTTGTGATCGTTCTCATGCAACTTGTCAGTACAAGACCTTTGAAAGGGAGCGATTGGCTCTGCTGTGTGGAATGGGGATTATTATGCGCCGATGGTTTTCTTGCGGCGTTTCTCGGCGTTCTGATTCTGGTTGTTCGTCGCTGCCACACGCGCCGGATGGGCTATGGATACGATGCGCTCATTCCCTGGATCACCGGCGTCGTCGCCGTCCTGGCGCCGGCCTTCATCATATTTGCGATAATCGTTGAATATTTTTTTTCGGCGCCCCCTTGGGCTAAATATATAGGGCCCACGTTGGGGGCGACGGGAGTTCTTGCCGCGGCGGTTTGGAGGGCGTGGCGATGGGCGCTCTGGAGATATTTCATTATCCCGGAAAAATAGCGTGTAGAGCTGACATTCAAAAATGCATTCCATATTTCTTCTCATCTATTTCGCGGTGATCATCGTCGCTGGGATTACGCTGCGCCGGCGGGCGAAGGACAGCGCGGATTTTTTTCTTGCGCGGCGCTCGGCGGGCGTGGCGCTGGTGACGGGTTCGATGATCGCCACGATCTTCGGCGCCTTCGCTGTCATGGGCGTTTCGGGATTGGCCTGGCAGGGCGGCCTGACGGCGGGGTGGTATTTGTGGGGAGGCGTGATCGGCCTCGGCGTCCTGGGGTGCTGGGGACTGCGGAGGCTGGATATCGAGGGCGTCTATACGCTTCCCGAGCTGCTTGGGCGCGCCTATGGCCCCGCCATGCGTCGCGTCGCGGCGGCGCTGATCGCGCTGGCGTGGATCAGCCTGATCGCTGCGCAATTGATCGCCGTCGGCAAGATCGCGCGCTTTGTTTTCATGGACGCTGCTGCATCCGGCGCTTCGGCGGCTTCCTCCGTGGCTTCTTCCGCGTCGTGCGCTTTGTCCGCTGCTTCGCAACCGGGTTTCATTATCGCCGTCTCGGCGCTGCTGATCGGCTTCGCCTGTTTCGGCGGACAGCGCGCCGTTATGCGCACCGATTGCGTGCAGGCGCTTTTCATCGTGGCCGGGCTGGCGGCGCTGCTGATCGGCGCCATGCGAGCGCGGCCCGGCGCTCTGGCTTCGCTCCCCGAGGCAGGCGACCTTTTGCGGTTGCCGTTCAACAAAGCCATGATGCCCGGGCGATGGACCGCCGTCATGCTGACGTTTGGCGTGCCATTCCTGGTCGGGCCGGATATTTATTCGCGTCTCTTTTCGGGGCGGGGCAGGGACGCCGGGCGGCGGTCCGTCCTCTGGGTGGCGGCGATCATGATCCCATTGGTTTTGATGATCGCGTTGCTGGGCGTTCTTGCGCGCGCGATACTTCCCGAAAGGCCGGGCGGCGCCGACGCCAACACAGTTCTTCTTGAAATGGCGCGACTGGTCCTCGCTCCGGCATGGGGCGGCCTTCTGACGGCCGGGTTGCTCGCGGCCGTGATGAGCACCGCCAACACGTGTCTTTTGACGGTCTCGACGCTGGTGTGCCGCGATCTGCTCGACGCGCGCCGCGCCGCGCCGCTGGATGGGCCGCCCGCCGTGCGCCGCGCGCGATGGGTCGTCCTGATCGCCGGCGCGGCAAGCCTGGGCGCGGCGCTCTATTATCAGGACATCGTTCCGGCGCTGATGAACTGCTATAAAGTCTATTCCCCGGCGGTGCTGGCGCCGTTTGGCGTGATGCTGCTTTGGCCCGGGCGGCGCTTTTCATCGCGGACGGGATTGGCGGCGCTGCTGTGCGGGGTCGCGCCGGCGGCGCTTGGTCTGGCGATGGGATCCGAAGCGCTGCAATTAATCGCATTCGCGGCCAGCGCGGCGCCGATTGCCGGAGAGGCCGCGTTTCGGCGCCTGACAGCGGCAACGCATTGAAACATCGCTACGGTTGGGGGGGCTGCTCGCTGGAATCTTTCTGCGCTTCATCTTGCGCTTCATCTTCCAGTGTCGTGATGGGAAGCACCTTGTCCAGGCCCGTGATACGCAGAACTTCGCTGGATCGCTCCGTGACGCCGATGATTGCAAAGTCAACGCTGCGCGATTGGCAAGAGCGAAACGCAGACACCAGCATTCCAATGCCCATGGAATCCATGCGCTGAATGTCGGCGAGATTGATGAGGATCCGCTGCGTCCCATCCATCAACGAAGCGCGCGCCATTTCTTCGCGCATCAGCGTGGACAACCGCCGGTCCAGTACGCCGGATAACCGGATTACGACGCTGGCGCCTTTTCGCTCTGTGAGGATTTCTTCCATAACGTCACCTGCTGGCGCCCGATTTATCAGATGGTTTGGATAACCTGTCAACCTGAAAGTGAGGCAGGAGGCTTTTGGTGAAGTCTCCAGCCCAAATCCTCCCTAGCCTTCCTTCTCCTGCTTTCGCGCCATGCGCGCGAGAGTGGAGGCGTGGGGAGTCAGCCGGGCCATCGCCGCGAACTGCTTCTTGGTTTCCGATATTTCGCGCGCAGGGCTGCCGAGCACCTGCTGGCCGGCGGAGACGCTGTTTGCGACTCCGGACTTGGCGCCGATCACCGCGCCCGCTCCGATTTCAATATTGTCGCGCACACCGGCCTGCGCCGCGATAATGGCATTGTCGCCGATGATCGTGCTGCCGGCCACGCCCGATTGCCCGGCCATGATGACATTGCGCCCGATCTGGACGTTGTGCGCGACCTGGCAAAGATTGTCTATCTTCGAGCCGGCGCCGATGACCGTCGCACCGAACGTGGCGCGGTCAATGGCTACGTTCGCGCCGATCTCGACGTTGTCCTCGATGATAACGGTTCCCGTCTGTGGCACCTTGTGCTGAACGCCATCGTGAAAGACATAGCCAAAGCCGTCGGCGCCCACGACCGTCCCGGAATGAATAATCACGTCCGCGCCAATCGTAATATCATAATACAGCGTCACGTTCGCATGGATGACGCTGCGCGGACCGATCTTCACCCGCCGCCCGACCACCGTCCCCGCTCCGATGTCGCACTCATCGCCCACCGAGGCGCCATCTTCGATAACGGCATGTGGACCGATATAGACGTCCTTCCCGACGGCGGCGCCGGCTGCGACGGCTGCTGTGGCATGAATCCCCGGCTGGCGCTTTTCAGGCTGATAGACGCGCGCAAGAACCAGCGCGAAGGCCACCTTGGGGTCTTTGACCTTGATGAGCGTTTTCGAGCACGGCGCGGCGAAATCCTGCGGAACCAGCACGCACGTGGCGCGCGTTTGCTCGATCCGGCCCAGATAAGCCTTGCCGCCCGCAAACGTCAGATCGCCTTCCTTCGCGAGATCGAAGGCATTCAGTCCCGTCAGAACCAGGGCGCCGTCACCTATAGCCTCGCCATCCACCAAAGCGGCCACTTCGCTTATTGTCAACTTCATGGCATAGCGTCCTTATCCAATAATATCTCTCATAAATGAAATCTCTTCCTGGCTTCCTCGATAGGAACTCCTTTGCCTTGCTTGAATTGATCGCGAGCCCGTTTGACGCTCTTTTGAAACTCAGGATCATTGAGAAGCTGATATTCATATAGATCGTCTTCGGAGGAGAATCCCCGCAATATTCCAGCTGCTTTGCCATGGCGCGTGATAACGATATCTTCGTGTTCCGCCATTCGCAGCATCTTCGATAAGCCGCTTTTCATTGTGTTCAGCGCTACGGTCTTCATGGCCTGCCTCGCAATCAAAACGATTTTGTCCCTGATGTTTCCAGCCACTCAATTGCATCCGCCTTTGTAACGACCGCTATGATCTCCACAGTCGCTTCAGATACATCATAAAAAATGCGGTAGTTGTATATGCGCAATCTGTACTGAGGATGTAGCATCCCTCTCAATGCTTTAATTCTGCTTTTGCTTTCTTTCCTTGGCTCATGGCGAAGATGTGTTTCGATGGCATCGAATATTATTGCGCGATCGTATTGCCTTATGCTGTCCAGCTGCTCCAGTGAGTTGTCTGAGAATTCTATGCCGTATCTCATATTATGACCACTCGTCAATCGTGGTTCGCCATTGGGGAATCACACCAGTACCCGGTGCGTATAAGGCTTGGCGTTCGGGCCGGCGTATTCGCTGACGGTTTGACCGCTGCCACGGAGAATATACTTATAGATGGTCAGCCCTTCAAGTCCCACGGGGCCGCGGCTGTGGATTTTATTCGTGCTGATGCCGACCTCGGCGCCCAGGCCGTAGCGGTAGCCGTCGGCAAAGCGCGTCGAAGCGTTGTGCATCACGGATGAGGAATCCACGCGCCTCAAGAAACGCTCGGCGGCCGCCGCATCGCCCGTCACGATGGCGTCGGTGTGATGGCTGCTGTGGGCGTTGATGTGTTCGATGGCTTCATCCACGCCGCTTACGATGCGCATCGCGACGATCAGGTCCAGATACTCGGCACGCCAGTCTTCCTGCGTGGCCGGTTCGATCTCCATGTCCTTCAGGCGCGCGCGCGTCCGCTCGTCGCCGCGAATCTTCACGCCTTTGGCGATCAGCGCCTGCGCCAGCCGCTCGAATTCGGCGGCGGGATATTCCTCGTCCACCAGGATTTTTTCGGCGGCGTTGCACACCGCCGGATACTGGCACTTGCTGTCCACGGCGATCCGGACGGCCATTTCGGGATCGGCGGCCCGATGGATATAAACGTGGCAGATGCCGTCCTGATGTCCCGTCACGGGGATTTTCGTGTGGCTCATGATATGCCGGACCAGCTCGTTGCCGCCGCGCGGGATGATCAGGTCAATGTATTGGTCGAGGCCGAGCAGCGCGTTGACGTCCTCGCGCGTTTCGAGCAGATGCAGCCACCCCGCAGGCGCTCCGCCGGCCGCGGCGGCTTCGGCAAAGACGCGCGCCAGAATCTGGTTCGAGCGCTTCGCCTCGCTCCCGCCTTTGAGCAACAGGGCGTTGCCCGACTTCAGGCACAAACTCGCGATCTGCGGCAGCGCGTCGGGGCGCGACTCGAAGATGGCGCAGATCACGCCGATCGGACAGGAGACGCGGGTTAGATTCAGCCCTGCGTCCATCTCCGTCGCGCGCTGAATGACGCCGATCGGGTCGGGCAGCGCGGCCACGGCGCGCAATCCTTGCGGAATGGCATCGAATTTCGAGCCTTGCAGGTCGAGCCGTTTGATGAGCGGGCGGGCCAGTTTCCCCTCGGCGCAGAGGCGCTCGGCTTCCTCCAGGTCTTTCCTGTTTTCCGCCTGAATATCCGCGCGCCGCCGCTCATAAGCCTCCGCCACGGCCAGCAGCGCGCCGTTGCGGACCGACAGCGGCGCGTCGCCCAGCAGGATCGAAGCGGACCGAGCCTGGCGGGCCAGCGAAGCGATGGCGCCGCTGGTTGAGGCGCTTGGATCGTCGGCGATGGAATGACTGGACATGATTTTTTGCTTCCTGATTCAAAGGCCTTATATATTTTCAGAGAGACGCCAAGCTCGCAAGGGGTAGCTCACAACTCTCGCTGCAAAGGCCCTGTAGGGGCCAAAGAAGACAGCCCAGGGCAACGCCCTGGGAACCGCCGATTCCCATTTCATTCCAGCCCTGTAAGGGCGGAAGAGATATTGGAGAAAAACGCTGAATTGCGTCTTTCGCCCTTTCAGGGCTTTATACGTTTTGTATGCTCTTTTCCCAGGGCGTTGCCCTGGGCTGTTTTCTTTTGTCCTTTCAGGGCGTCTTTGAATTCCACTTACATCCAGACTATCATAGAAATTTATTCGCTCTTATGAGAAACTGGATTAGCGGCGCCCTCTGGCAGAATATTCGATCAAAAATCCTGCGACTCATAAGCTCGCGTCTCGATGAAATTATCATCCGGCTAAGCTTGCGAGTCAATGACGCGTGAAGTTGTGCGGGCGGAGGTTTTATAGCCGGCGAGACTTTGGCCGCGCTCCTGAATCGCCAGGAGCGCGGCCTTGATCTGGTCGCGCCGCTCGGCCACGAGATCGGCGCGCCGTTCGATCAGCGTCACCGCTTCGCGCACGCCCTTCCCGATCAGGCTGAGGAAACGGTCCACAAACGCGTTGACGTCCTTGGGCAGGCGGTCGCGCTGCGCCTTCCATTCCTCCAGGCGCGGGCGCAGCGTTTTCATGCAGTCATCAGCCTGCCGCCTAAAAGCTTCGATTTCCGTAAGAAACTGCTCGATCTCGCGGCAGTCGCCAGCCGGATCGAGATTCGCTATCTTGCCCAGGCGCACAAACAGATTGGCATAAATAGCCTGAAGCTCCTGGATGCGAACGCACAGCTCATCTATCTCGCTCTTAAGCATATTTCACGGCTTCGCAGTTTTCGGTTCACAGCTCACGGTTCAACGTTCGTGGTTCACCAGCTCTCATCACCAATCGCAAATTGCCTAAAGCCTTCAGCCTCCGGTGATCTTTCGTTTTTGATTTGACGGGCTAAAGCCATGAAAAAAACCAACCCCGGAGGGGTTGAACCCGCAATATGACGAATCTGAACTTCCATCATCGGTTCAACCCCTTCAGGGTTGGCCAAAATTTCTGGGGCGCCAACCCACCGGTTGCCACCGGGGGCTATTCAAATTCATCCCCTTGTATGATCATCTCAGAGAGATGAGTTAATTAATCAGCTAGGTTGATGTTAAATTTCTCTTTGCTACTTTCTCTTTGTGCATGGCTGTGGATATGTTAATAACTCGCGGCACGCGAGGGGGAAAAA
>JAPLSP010000410.1 GCA_026398575.1 Candidatus Sumerlaeota bacterium
CGCGCTCGGTAAGCCGCCGAACTGCAATGGCGCGCGGGGCCGTCCGGCGGAGCGGAGCGGCCTACCCCTCGACGCCATATACAAGAAGATGAAAGATCAGGGGGAAAGGACAAGGTGGATGGGGGGACGGGGTTGGAGGGGGGAGTGGACTGAGTGGACTGAGTGGACTGAGTGGACGAAGCGGATGAGGTAAATCCTAGGCTTGAGTTTCTTATTTTTCCGCTTGCCTGTCGGGCGGTTTCTTCGCAAGGCTATTTTCCACGATCTTGAATGCATTTGAGACGCGCCACGGAGGCAGTATATGCGCGAAGCGGATCGAAGCGCGAAAACAATCTGAGCGCCAATCCAATGAAGGAGCCTGAATCATGAGGAAATTTATTTTGATCGCAAACGCATTGATGTTCGCCGCGCCTTGTTTCGCCGATACGCCGAAGGCCGTTTCGCTCTTCGATGGGAAAACTTTCGCCGGCTGGGAGGGCGATACCACCGGCACGTGGCGCATCGAAGACGGCGTCATCATCGGCGGCTCGCTCAAGACGAAAGTGCCGCGCAATGAGTTTCTTGCCACGACCAAGAGCTATTCGAACTTCGTGCTTCGGCTGAAATTCAAACTGGTCGGCTCGTCCGGTTTTATCAACGGCGGCGTTCAGTTCCGCAGCCAGCATGCGACGAAGCCTCCCAACGAGATGGTTGGCTATCAGGCCGATATGGGCGATCCGACTTATTGGGGCAGCGTCTATGACGAATCGCGCCGCAAAAAAGCCCTCACAACCACAAAGATGGAGGAGCTGAACAAGGTCCTGAAGCGCAATGAATGGAATGACTATGAAATCCGCGCCGAGGGCAAGCGCATCCGGCTTTCCATCAACGGCCTTCAGACGGCGGACTACACCGAGCCGGACGATTCGATCCCGCAGTCGGGTCTCATCGCGGTTCAGATTCATGGAGGCGCGGTGGCCGAAGTATCCTATAAAGATATCACGATCGAGGAATTGCCGTGAAGAAAACAATTCTCCTATTAATTCTCGCGCTTGGCTGGCTGGCGGGATTGCTTTATGGCGCAGCAGCGGATGAATCGAAGCCGGCGCCGCAGCGGAATATCACCTTCATCGCCACTTCGGACGTCCACTACGACGCCTTCGAAAACGAGGACCGCAACGATCGCGTGCGCGATACGATCCAGCGCATGAATGCGATCACCAGCGAATCGTGGCCGGCTTCGCTTGGCGGTGGCGCGATCCAAAAGCCGCGCGGCGTCGTTGCGCTGGGCGACGTCATAGACGACGGGGACCGCATCTTCGAAGGCAAGAAGCAGACCGCGCCGCAATACGCTTTCTTCGCGGCGGATTTCGGACTCGATGGAACGGATGGCAAACTGAAATATCCAGTCTATGAAGGCTGGGGCAATCATGACGGCCCGCCCGCGGGCAAAGAGCGCAACGGTTTCAGTTTCCAGGCCGAATTGAAAAAAAGAAACGCGCTGCGCAAAGAAAAAGGCTGGCTCACCGGCCTTTCGGAAAACGGGCTTCACTATTCCTGGGATTGGGACGACGTTCATTTCATCCAGCTGAACATCTACCCGGCGGACACACAGAATCCGAATGTCAAGTATTCGGCCGAGTGGCATAACCCGCAAGGATCGCTGACGTTCATGAAAGAGGATTTGGCCAAGCGCGTCGGTTCGAGCGGGCGGCCCGTGGCGCTGATGAGCCACTGCGGATTCGACACCAACTGGTGGATCGCCGAAGATTGGAAGGCGGCGTATGAGGCGGCCAAGCCTTATAACGTCATTCTCTATCTCTATGGACACACGGGAACCGGCGTTTCCGAATGGGCGCCTGCCGGCGAATCGCAAAAATGGGCGACGATCAATACAGGCCAAGCCGAGAACGGCTTCTTCGTGGTTCAGATCGAAAACAACTCCATGCGATATGCTTATTGCGTCAAAAAATGGATCATCGAAAAAACGCCCGGGGCTCCTGATAAAAAGCGATGGGAAGGAATTTGGGAATGGAAATGGCCCAAAAAAGTGGAACTCAAACCCGCCGCCGCAACACCGTGATCAGAGCCGCTAATGAAACTTCTATATATCGAAATTTCCCGGATTCATGAGTTCTGGCGCACTCGCCCTCGATACAAGGCGCAATCGCAATAGGACCCTCTGTGGCGTCCAGCACTTCGGCCACGGTAATCTCATCCGGATTCTTGCCGATCGTGAATCCGCCTTTGGGACCGCGATGACTCTTGACCAGGCCGGCGGCATACAGGCGCGTCATGATCTGTTCGACGTAGTCCGGCGTCAGACCTTCGGCTTCGGCAATATCCACCTTGCGAATGGGCTGGTCGGGGCCGAACAAGGCCATGCGATACAGGATACGGGTCGCATACCGGCCTTTCGTTGAAATCTGAAACATGGGCGCGCTCCCTTCAAGGGCGATTGCGGCAATGAAATCTGGCGCCAGCGCCTTTTTTTAGATTCGCAAGATATGGGAATTTGCCATTTTTGCGATCCAAAAAATTGATTGTTATTGCGACTATAATAATCATGTATCACACCTTAGCGAAGCCGCCGCAAGGGGAAAACGCGGAAACTCACCGAATTTTATTTTCAACCGTCAGACTTATGCCCGTCAGGATGATCATCGTCTCTCAAGGCCGGGGCGATCCTTGAGAACTTGCCGCAGCCATTGCCGCAAGGCGTCGCGCGCCGGGCTGGGACGCAGCGTCCAGGCGTCATTGTGGTTGCGGAAGCCAGTCGGCATGAAGGTGAACGGCGCCTTGACGCCGGTGGATTCGATATATCGCCGCGTCGCGGAAACCGCCGATGACGCGGCCACTGATGACGTTGCCGCTGATGATCCAGATGCCGGCGACACAGCGGCTGGCAGCGCTCCCGCTTCGCCTTCCTGGCAGATGAATTGCGCGCGGCCTTTGAGGCGCTTGAGCCGTTCAAGGGCCGCCATGCGATCCCGCCCCGGATACGGCCAGGTTTGGAGGACGCCGTCATAGTGACTGTAAGGGATGAAAGCCAGCCAGAGGCGCGCGATCTCGTCATCGTAGAGGCCGATGAAGTTGCAGGCGATCGCGCCGCGCGAGAATCCGGCGAGGATCACGGCCTCGGGATCGCCGCCATATTGCTCGCAGATGAAGCGCACGGTCTTTTTGCAGTAGTCAACCGTCGGCCCAGCGCGATAGTCCGGCTTGTCGCCCCACCATGTGATGACGTTCGACGTTCCACTCGAATTCAGATACGGCATGCAAACCCAGATAAATCCTTCGCCGCCCGAAACGCCATAGCCCAGCTTGCTGCCCTCGACTTGCCCCGCGCTGACATCGCCGTATTTGCTGCGATAATTGCCATTGCCTGCGAATTCGACAATGACCGGGAAGCGCTTGCCGGCGGCCCAATCCCTCGGCAGATAGAGCGCATGATAAACGGCGGTCTTCTCATAGCCTGGCGTCGTCTGCCGCACCCGCCGCCCCGCCCCCAGCGCCTGGTCCGTCATCATGGGAACTTCCAAGTCCGGCGGAACGCTCGAAATATCCGGCGCCTCGCCGCCCGCCGCAAGCAACATAGGGCACATCTCCAGCGCCGTTAGGAAACAGAAAAATAACCGGGAAGCCACATGCATGATAAAAAAACTTTAATGCAAGCACAACATTTGCGAGCAAAATTAAAAAGCCGAGGCGCTATTGTGCGCATGAGCCTTCAGGAGAAGCTTGCTGAGACTATATACTATCATCAAGGCGAAATTATCACTCAATTCTTTGCGAGAGGGCAAGTCGGAAAAGCCAGCAGATAGCCCACTGCGCGCAAAATAGCGCATCTCTCGCCCTTGACATGCAACGGCTATAGCTGGAAAATCCTTGCGAAAGAATTAGCGCATCGGAGGACAACAGGAATGCCAAAGAATATCGCAAGCCCCACTCTGCCTGGTAAGCCGACTCGGCGGGAATTCTTCAAGAAAGCAGCCAAGGCCGGAGTGGTTCTGGCGGTGGCGCCAACAATCATCCCTGCATCGGTATTGGGGAAGAATGGCGCGGTTCCGCCTAGCGAGAAAATCGTCATGGGATGTATCGGCATCCGAAACCGAGGCGGGGGGGACTTAAGGGCGATGATGGGGGAGCCGGATGTAAGATTTGTTGCGATCTGCGACCTGCGCAGGGACCAGCGTGAAGCCGTCAAGCAGATGATTGATACAAAATATGGCAGCAAAGATTGCGCCATGTATCGCGACCTCCGCGAGTTCCTTGCCGTGCGTCCGGATATTGACGGGATATTGATGGCCACGGGCGACCGCTGGCATGCGCTGGCCTCCATCCTCGCGATGCGAGCAGGCAAGGATGTTTTCACGGAAAAGCCTTCCTGCATGACCATCGCGGAGGGCCAGGCGGTGGTCGAGACGGCGAAGCGCTATGGGCGCGTTTATCAGACCGGCGTGCAGCGCCTGAGCGAAGGCAACCATGTCTTCTGCATTGAGATGGCGCTCACCGGACGGCTGGGCAACGTCCATACCGCCTATGCGCATATCGCTCCCTGGGACGCGGCGGAAATGAAATACGACTGGCTGCCCGCGGAGCCAGAGCCGCCGAAGGATGAGATTGACTGGGATATCTGGCTGGGCCCCTGTCCATGGCGGCCATACAGCAAGCGCTACGTTGACGGCGGCTGGCGAGGCTACTACGATTTCCATACCAGCTGCATCGGCGAGTGGGGCGCGCACACGTTCGCGCAGGCGCAGGCGGGCATCGGCTGCCTGGACACCTCGGCGATCGAATATGAATACGTCAAGAATGAGTCCGGCGATGGCATGGTCACGCACTTCGCCAATGGCAAGAAGATGATCCTGGCGCGCGACATGGACAAGAAACTCTGGCACGGCTCGTGCGGGGAACGCTTCGACGGCGATGAGGGGTGGGCTGCAGCCGCTGACGGCTACTCGAGACCGGATGTTTCCAAGCCGTCGTTTTTGACTCTGAAAGACAAAGTGCTGGCGGACTACGTGGGCCGTACGGGACGCTCCCTGAGCCATCCGCGCAATTTCTTCGATTGCATGAAGTCGCGCCAGCCCACCGTGGCCAACCCCACCGTGATGCATCGCTCGATGTCCACAGTGCATTGCGCGAATATCTGCATGTGGCTCAAACGCAGTTTGAAATATGATCCCGTCAAGGAAGAGTTCGTCAACGATCCGGAAGCCAACCGCTTCCGCTCGCGCGCAATGAGAGAGCCGTGGGTGATTTGAAATAAAAAAATCCGACGCGTCGGACTGGTCTGACCGGTCCGAGGCGTCCGACGAGTCCGATATTCAAAAAAAGGAGAAGAACTCAATGCTCAGCTCAAAATGGAACCTCGCTCTTGCCATCGCGCTGCTCTTCGCAGGCGCCGCGTTATCCTACGGGCAAAACGCGCAACCCTCCAGCAAGGAACAGGAGGCCAAGCTGATCGCCGTCCTGAAATCGGATGCGGCGCAAAAAGAAAAAGCCGACGCCTGCCGGGAATTGTCGCACGTCGGCACGAAGGACGCCGTCCCGGCGCTTGTCGCGCTGCTTGGCGACGAGAAGATGTCGCACATGGCCCGCTACGGATTGGAGACGATTCCGGACGCGTCCGTGGATGAGGCTCTGCGCGCCGCGCTCGGCAAACTGAAAGGCAGATTGCTCGTGGGGGTGATCGGCAGCATCGGCGTGCGCAAAGACGCCAAGGCCGTTGACGCGCTGGCCAAGTTCATCAAAGACAGCGATGCTGACGTGGCGCAAGCCGCCGCGCGCGCTTTGGGAAAAATCGGCGATTCCGCCGCCGCCAAGGCGCTGGACGGCGCGTTGGCCGGAGTGCCGGCGGCGAACCAGTTGGCGGTTTGCGAAGGCATGTTCCGCTGCGCTGAAGCCCTCGCGGCCAAGGGTCAGAAGGATGAAGCTTTGGCGATCTATGACAAACTGCGCGCACTGAAAGACGCGCTGCAACAAGTGCGCGCCGGCGCCCTGCGCGGAGCGATCATTACCCGCCAGAAAGAAGGCATCCCGATGCTCCTTGAGGCGCTCCGTGGCGATGACTGGGTCCTGGTCGCCGCTGCCGTACGGGCTTCACAGGAAATGCCCGGCGCCGAAGTCACAAAAGCGCTGGCCGACGAATTGGCCAAGTCTTCCGCCGATAAGCAGACCCTCTTGTTGCAGAATCTCGGCGCCCGCGCCGATGCCGCCGCCGTGCCCGCCGTCAGCGCGCTTGCCAAGAGCGGCGCCGGTCCCATCCGCATCGCCGCCATCCGCACGCTCACGCAAATCGCGAGCCCGTCGGCCTTGCCGCTGATCGTTGAATTGCTGAAAGCCCCCGAGGCGGACGTCGCGGCTGCCGCGCAGACCAGTCTGGCCGCTTTTCCGGGCAAGGAAGCCGATGCGGCCGTCGTCTCCTTGATGGATCAACAGGACGCCAAGATCCGCGCGATGGCCATCGAGATGATCGGCTCGCGGCGGATCGCGAGCGCCGTGCCTGCCCTCTTGAAGGCCGCCGAGGATGCCGATGAAGCCATCCGCGTAGCGAGCCTCAAGGTCCTGGGCGACCTTGCGGGCGCGCCGGAATTGCCGGGAATGCTCAACCTCCTGATGAAAGGCAAATCGGCGAAAGAGATGAAATCCGCCGAAGACGCGCTCTCGGCGATTTGCGCGCGGCAGGCCAACGCAGACGCCTGCGCCGACAAGGTTCTCGCCGTCTATTCCCAGGCGCAGGGCGCTCAAAAGCTCGCCTGCCTGCGGGTTCTGCGTTCCATCGGCGGCGCCAAAGCGCTGTCCGCCGCGCGCGCCGCTGCATCGGATTCGAATGCCGAGATCAAAGACACCGCGCTCCGCATCCTGTGCGAATGGCCCTCGCCGGACGCGCTGCCCGACGTAACCCAACTCGCCAAAACATCCGCGGATCCAAAGATCAAGATTCTGGCATTGCGCGGATGCTTCACCCTGATTCCGTTGCAGCAAGTTCCCGATGAAAAGAAGATCGCGGCGATCAAGGAAGTGATGGCTCTGACCGAGCGCACCGAAGAGAAGCGACTCGCGCTGGCGGCGTTGGGCGCCATTCAAACCGCCGATTCGCTGGCCCTCATCGCTCCGTTCCTGACCGAGCCAGGTTTGAAGGCCGAAGCGGCCATCGCCGCCGTGGCGATCGCGGAGAAGATCGTTGAGAGCCATCCCGCTGAAGTCGCCGCGGCGATGGCGAAAGTGGACACTGGGAATTTGAAGCTGGCCAAACGCGCCAAGGACCTGGCGAACCAGGCGAAGAAAGCCTCGCCGAAGAAATAATGCGGTCAAGGGGCGGCGCCAGCTTTTGGAGTAAGGTGGCTTGCCGCCATCTTTTTAGCGCCAAGGCCATTGAAACGCCAAAAAGAAGGCCGCAAGCCACCTTACTCCAAAAGCTGGCGCTCATCCTGTCCGCATGATATTCCAGCGAAAAACGTCAAATAATGATCCGTGATATATGGAGATGAATTCATGGTAAAACCTGATCGTCAACCGGTCCAGTACGCCCGGCGTCAATTTCTCAAAACGGCCGCCAAGGCCGGCGCGCTGCTGGCGGCGCCGATGATTCTGCCCGCCTCCGTGTTGGGACGCGCGGGCACGGTCGCGCCCAGCGAACGCATCATGCTCGGCGGCATCGGCATTGGCAACCGCGGAGGATATGACCTGGGATGCTTCCTCGAGGAAGATGACGTGCGATTCATTGCCATTTGCGACGTCAAAGCCCAACGCCGTGACGCGGTCAAACAGCGGGCCGATGCCAAATATGGCAACAACGACTGCAAGACGTATCGCGATCTGCATGAACTGCTGGCGCGACCTGACATTGACGCGGTCCTGATCGCCACGGGGCCGAACTGGCACTGTCTGGCTTCAGTGTTGTCGGCCAAAGCGGGCAAGGACGTTTATTGCGAGAAGCCCTGCACAAAGAACATTTCGCAAAGCCTGATCCTGGCCGAAACGTTCCGGCGGACCGGCTGCATCTTCCAGGCCGGCACGCAACGGCGCAGTCTGCCCAATTTCGGATTTGCGATCGAGTTGGCCCAGCGCGGCAAGCTCGGCAAACTCCAGACGCTCCACGCGCATCCCGGCGGTTTGGGAACCTCAACCAGCGGCTGGGCGTCCGCCGATCCCGAACCGCCCAAAGAGGAAGGCGACTGGGATAGATACCTTGGACCGGCGGCGTGGCGTCCGTTCAATAGCGGACTTTTCAAGAGCGCATTCGGTTTCGAGAAAGGCGGCGGCCTGGTTGGCGGCGGATGTCTGGAATGGGGTTCGCATTGTGTGGACCTTTGCCAGTGGGCCAACAGCGCCGATGACACAGCAGCGGTGGAATATGAGCCAAAGGGAAAAGAGCTTCTCGCGCGCTATGCTAACGGCGTCAAGCTGATCATGCGCAACGATGGCTGGCTTCCGAATATCGGCTCGTGCCCGGTGAAGTTCGAGGGCGATACGGGCTGGGTCGAGACAGGCGACAACGGCGATCTCTATACAAGCAGGCCGGAATTGCTCGCCGGAAGGCGCGCCAAAATTTCCGGATATCCGGCGAACCTGCACATTCGCAACTTCCTCGATTGCGTCAAGACGCGCGGCATGACGCGGGCCGGCGCCGACGCGGCCTGCTGGGCGCACATCACCTGCCACGCCGCCAATATCGCCCTGTTTTTGGGGCGCAAAGTCACCTTCGATCCCAAGAAATGCGAGTTCCCCGGCGACGAAGAAGCCAACCGCCTGCGCTCCGAAGCGCTTCGTGAACCCTGGAGATTCTAGGCGCCCTTCATCTGTCCGTGCCAGTCCGTGCCAGTCCGTGTCCGTCCGTGTCCGTCCCAAGCCAATTCCACCCAACCAAGGACAAACATAATGCATACACTTCAACGTTTCTCTCGCCATGCCATCCTCGTTGCGGCGCTGGTTCTTTCAGCGCAAATCCTGCCGCCCGCCGCCAACGCCCAGGAGTCTTCCGCGGATAAGCAGCGCAGGCTGATCGCAATTCTCCAATCCAACGCGAAGCCCGCTGAAAAGGCGATTCCCTGCAAGCAGCTGGCCATCTGCGGCACGAAGGACGCCGTCCCCGCGCTGGCGCCGCTCCTGGCAAATCCGGAACTGGCGTCGTGGGCGCGGGTTGCGCTCGAGGCGATTCCCGATCCGGCGGCGGATGAAGCGCTGCGCGAAGCGGTGGGCAAGCTGCAGGGCAAACTGCTGGTTGGCGCGATCAACTCGATCGGCGTACGCCGCGACGCCAAGGCGATCGCTCCGCTTTCGGGAAAACTCAAGGACGCCGACGTGGAAGTAGCCTCGGCTGCTGCTGTCGCATTGGGACACATCGGCGGCGCTGAAGTGATTAAAACCTTGGAGCCGCTGCTTTCGGCTGCGCCGGCCGCAGTTCGTCCGGCGGTGGCCGAAGGCTGTATCCTTTGCGCCGAGAAACTCATGAGCGAGCAAAAACTCGCCGAAGCGGTCAGCCTTTATGACAAGGTCCGCGCAGCCAACGTTTCCAAGCCGATGACGGTCGAAGCCACGCGCGGCGCGATCCTGGCCCGCAAATCCGACGGCTTGCCGTTGCTGATCGAACAGTTTAGATCGCCCGACAAGGCAATGTTCAACATCGGATTGCGCACCGCCCGCGAGATGCCGGGACCGGAAGTGGCCAAGGCGCTGCTGGCCGAAATGGAAAAAGTCACGCCCGAGCGTCAGCCCTATTTCCTGCTGGCAATGGCGGATCGCGGCGACGCCGAGGCGTTGCCGGCGGCGCTCAAAGCGGCCAAGGCCAGCTTGCCCGATTTGCGTCTGATCGCGGTTGGCGTGCTGGAGCGGCTGGCCAATCCATCCTGCCTGCCGGCGCTGCTCTCCGCCGCGACCGATGATGATCCGGAACTGGCTCAGACGGCCAAGTCAACAGTTGTCCGGTTTCCGGGAACGGAACCGGATCCTTTGATCCTGGCCATGATGGCCGCACCGCAGGAGAAATGCCGGATCGCAGGCATCGAGCTGGCCGCCCAGCGCCGCATTCCCGGCGCGCTGCCTCTGATCATGAAATCCGCCGAAGATGCGAATCCGGCCATCAGCGCCGTCAGCCTCCGATCGCTGGGCGACATGGCCGGCGAGCCGCAAATTCCCGCGCTGATAGCCATCCTGCTGAAAGCCAAAGAAACGCAGGCCGCTGAAAGCGCGTTATCAGCTGTCTGCGCGCGGCTCTCCCGTACCACCACGGGCAACGTCGTCATTAAGAAGGCGGAATATGGCGCGCTGCCCGATGGGCCTTCGGCAGACGTCACCAAGAAGGTTGCCGAGATGGTTAAAGGTGGCGCAACAACAATCGAAGCCACCAATAAGAACTTCGGTGATACCGCCGGCGGCAAAGTCAAGAAGCTGCGCGTGGAATACACCATCAATGGCGCGTCCGGAACCCAGATCGTCGCCGAGAATGACAGCATTACGCTCGCCGTCGCCTCCATCCCTCCCGCCATTGTGGATGCGCTTTGCGCGGCGATGGCTTCCGCGCCGGCCGCGCCAAAACTCGCTTTGCTGCGGATCATGCGTTCGGCCGGCAGCGACAAGGCGCTCGCCACAGTGCGCGCCGCCGCCAGCGACCCGAACGCCGAAATCAAAGACACGGCCACCCGTATCCTGTGTGAATGGCCGGCAGCCGACGCGCTGCCCGATGTCACCCAGTTGGCCAAGACTTCCGCAGACGCCAAAATTAAAATCCTGGCCTTGCGCGCCTGTTTCCGGCTGATTCCTCTGCAAAACACTCCCGACGAAAAGAAATTTGCGGCGGTCAAAGAAGTGATTGCCCTCGCCGTTCGCGATGAAGAAAAGCGGCTCGCGCTGGCCGCTCTCGAAACCATTCCCACAGCCGAATCACTGGCCCTCGTCGCCACGCAACTGACTGATCCAAACCTGAAAGACGAAGCCGCCCTGGCCGCCGTCTCCATCGCGGAAAAAATCGTGACCACGCATCCCGCGCCGGTTGCCGACGCGATGCAAAAGGTCTCGACCACCAACGACAAGACCACCCGTCGCGCGAAGGCATTGTTGAATCAAGCCCAGAAAGCGGCCAAGAAATAGCGCCGCTTCCAACTCATTCCAGAAAGCTCAATAACGATGAAACACCTCCTCATCGCAACGCTAACGCTATTAGCCTTTGCGCTGTCCGACTCGTCTGACGCGGCAGACCGGTCCGACGCGTCCGACCCCTCCACCTCAAAAACTCTAAAATTCATTACCCATCGCATTGGCGCCTTCCGAAGCGAAGCTTGCGGCGTTGGCGATTTCAACAATGATGGCAAACTCGACCTCGTCGGCGGGGAGTTCCTTTATCTCGCGCCCGACTTCAAACCGGTCAAAATCCGCACGCTCAAAGGCAAGGTGGACGATCAGGGCAAAGGCTATTATTGGGACTTCATGAACCAGCCTTTCGACATTGACGGCGACGGCAAACTGGACATCATTTCCTGCGACTGGTTCCAGACGCATGCCACGTGGTTCCGCAATATCGGAACTGCGCCCGGCGTCGCCGAATGGCCCGAGGCCCTCATCGAAAAGAACGGCAATTTCGAGTGCGGTGAATTATGCGACGTGGACGGCGACGGCAAAGCGCGAGAGATCGTTCCGTCGGTTCCGCGCACGGTCTGGTATGAAGTTCTTAAAGACAAAGATAACGACGGAAAAACCACCTTCGCCGTGCACGTCGTCTCCGAAAAGAAATTCGATTACGGCTTTGGCGTCGGCGACGTCAACGGCGATGGCCGCCCCGATTTCATCCGCCCCGGCGCCTGGTACGAAGCGCCCGCCGATCCGCGCAAAGGCGCATGGAAAGAGCATCCCCTGATTCTCGGCGACCGCGAAGAAAAGAAGGCGCAGCACACCGCGCAAATCCTCGTCTATGACGTCAATGGCGACGGCCTTGCGGATCTTATCTGCTCCAACGCCCACGGCTACGGCATCTTCTGGTACGAGCAAGTCCGCAAGGGAGCGCAGATCGCTTTCAATCAGCATCTTATGGACGATTCCTGGACGCAGTCGCACAGCCTGGCGCTTGGCGACCTCGACGGCGATGGAATCCCTGAGCTGGTGACCGGCAAGCGCTTCATGGCCCACAATGGCGGCGACCCCAAGGAAACCGATCCGCTGGGCGTCTATTATTATAAGATCCACCGGGCGCCTGAAGGCAAGACCGGCGGCGCGGCCAGTGGCGCGAATGCCCCCGCCGCCTCCCCCACTCCCGCCGCCGCAGTCACATGGAGCAAGCACATCGTCTCCTACAACGAAGGCATCGGCTCCGGCACAAACCTTTGCCTCGCCGACCTCGATGGCGACGGCGACCTTGACATCATCGTCACCGGCAAATTCGGCGGTCCGGTGTGGTTTGAGAATAGGCTAAAATGAAAAAGACCACACTGGATAAGGAAGAGCAGGAAATCGTTGATTCTTTCGAGAACGGCGAATGGAAGCCTGTCAGAAATCAAAAAAAAGCGATTGCCCAACACAAAGGCTATGCTGCGAATACATTGAGCAAACACCTTCGAGCAAAGATTTGTCTGACAAAAAATAAGGAAGCAAGATAGAAGAGGTGAACTATGACTAAGTTGCTTGAAAAAGCCTTTAAGGCATCTTCAAGGCTACCGGATGTGGAGCAAAACGCTCTGGCAAAATGGCTCTTGGAGGAACTCCATTCGGAAGCCAGATGGGAAAAGGCTTTTGCAGAATCTGAGGATGTTCTTGAAAAGCTTGCGGAGGAAGCGCTGGACGAGAAACGCAAGGGTAAAACCACTCGACTCGACCTTAGCAGATTATGAAGTCATACACAAGCGAACGGTTTTGGAAATATTATGCCAATCTGCCCCAAGGGGTTAGACAACAGGCAAGGCAGGCCTATGCCCTGTTCGAAAAGAACCCATATTATCCCAGCCTTCACTTCAAACGCATTCATTCAACACGCACTATCTTCTCAGTTCGGATAAGCATGGACTACCGAGCGGTTGGCATCGTCGCAGCAGATGAGATCACATGGTTCTGGATTGGGTCACACTCTGAGTATAATATTCTCCTCAGAAAATTAAGAAATACTTAAGACCGAAAATTCGACGGAATCGCTTTCTGCTCTCGCGCAACAGCAACTCAAGGCGCAAGCCCGCCCCGAACACAACGGACATAGTTATAGATTCTGACTGCATCTCCCTGCGGCCCCCGTCCATTCGGGAAATCGGCGGGGTTGCCGGTTTTGGGGTCGCTGCGTTGCGCGCCGGCGCCGTGGACGTCCATCAGGCGGTAAGGACCGGCGCCCGGAGGGAACTGCATGTAGCCCGTCGCCCTGCCGAACGCCACATAGACAGCGGCTGATCCCATGCGCTCGGGCGGACCGTCCAGGTGTGTGGTGCTGCTCCAGTAGAATGACTCAATCTCGCTGACGGAAAAGATGGGATTGATCGCGGCGGAGTTGGTGACGGCGGGCGCGCGGGTGTAATCAACGATGCTCTGAAGTTCCTTGGCGGTGGGCACGCGCCAGTCGCCATGCCCCGCCAGTTTGAGTCCCGCCGCGTAGGCGAGCGCTTCCTGCCAGTTGCAGCCTTTGCCGCTGTCGGCCTTCTGCCACATCAAGCCCGTCGCCAGATCGCTGATCGTACCGTCGCCATTGTCGCGGAACTCGTTGACGCCGTATTTCGGATTGCCGCGCACGTATCGCACATACATCTTGTGCGCCACCCGGCCCGCGGCGCCGGGCCTCAGTACTGATTTCGGGTAGCCTTTGATCCGGCCATCGGCGAAGTTGACGCCAAAGACGGTGGGGTTGTTGTTCATCGTCGTGCTAAGGTACTGCGTCGCGCTCCAGTCCTGGCAATCAATCTCGCGCTCGCCCGCCGCCGCGTCGCCATACTTGAACTCGAAAACTTTCGCGTCAAAGTATGGCTTCGATTGCGCCGCCGAAAAACGAAAACCGCCTTCGAAATTGATCAGCGAGTAAAGCTCCTTGATCGTCGGCGTCCGCCAGTCGCTATATCCGCCAAGGCGGCAACTGGCCGCGCCCGCGACGGCCTCGTCCCACGTCATCTTTGCGCCGCGCGCCTTGACCCACATCAGCCCCGTGTTCAAATCCGAGATGGTCCCGTCGCCGTTGTCGCGATAAGCAGGTGGGACGCTCTTAATCTGCGCATCCTGGCCGAAAAACGCCTGTCCCAGCGCCGGCGGAGCGATCTCATGATAACTGTCGTAACACTTGGCCTGGCCGGTTCCTACGATCGCGTAAGTATAAGTCGTCGGCGCCGCCTGTGCCAATCCCGCGCAGCAAAGCAGACTCAATATCAGCATGCGCTTCATCATTCGCCTTAATTGTTCTCAATGTTGTTCCCTGCGCAATCAATGCGCGAAACAGGGTTTTCACGCAAACGCACGGGAAAAGCCAGAGATATCTGCGGGCCTTTGCCGGTATAGAGCGCATCCCAAGGCAGCTACCGGAAGGACACGGGACCCATTCTGACAAAACAATGTCTGACAAAACAATGAAATCACGTTGCCGTCGAATCAGCCAGGAATGACTTTGTGCCAATATTTTGTCGCAGATTATTTTGTCAGACCTTTTCCTGCACGCCAAGGTAGCTCGGCTGAAATGCGTCCTCCTTCCAGACTTGCGCGTTCTCTCCCTTGACTCGCCCTGCGATAAGCTATAAATTTAGTCTTGGACATGGCGCGCGCGGAGAGTATGGCGCCATGCCAAATACCATAAAGGAGTCCTGAAAATGAAACGCTTTGAAATGCTGGCGGTTGCGGGCGTAATGGCGCTGAGTCTTTCGTTGGCAGTCCTTGCAGCGGCTGCAGAAAAACCGGCCGCCCAGACCAAGACCGGAATCGTCAAGAAGGTGGATGCGGCAGCCAAGGAAGTCGTCGTCATGGTTACGCGGGAAATGACTTTCACCGTGAATGACTCGACGAAGTACATGCAAGGCGATGCGGCCAAGAAACTCGAAGACATCAAAGTGGACGCCAAGGTGAGCGTGGAATACACAAAGGATGGCGAGAAGCGCGTTGCATCGAAAATCACGATCCTCCCCAAGGAAGAGAAAAAGTAAAGGCGGGATTTTTTCCTGGTCCGCATCGGTAGCCAGGCCGAAAATAGAATGCCAGACATCAAAGCCCCGAAGTGGCTGAGCTCGAGTAGCGCTGTATGGCTATTCCTTTTCAATTCCTTCGGGGCTTTTTCTATAATGGTTTTATCAGCCGCTGGCTAAAGTCAACGATGTTTATGGCGCCGGAGATTGTGTAAGCGCCGCCTCGCAGGCAAGGCGCAGATAATCTTCGTATTGCCATTCGCCGCTGCCGCCGGTCTGCCGCGCAACCACCAAGTCAAGACTCGGCACAAAAGCGATGAGCTGCCCGCCGGACCCGGGCTTGAATCGCGCGTCGGCGGGGATGTTCTTGCCTCGTCCATCACTCAGCCGCGCCGGCAATTCCCAGCCATGCGACCATGCTTCAGCGTCGCGCTTGAAACTCTTGACGCCCTTGATGCTGTGAGTGGGCTGCGCGGTCTGATCCACAAACCACTTCGGAATGATCTGCCTTTCGCGCCAGACTCCCCCGCGCGCCATGCAGTAGGCGATCCGCGCCAGTTCGCGCGCGGGCAGCCCAGCCGCATGCGACGGATGCCGCCCGTGCTTCGCGTCGCCATCGAAGTACTCGAACCACCACTTCTCGATCCCCAGCGGCTTGAACAGATGCTCGATGGCGAATCGGTCATAAGGCGCGCCGGTGACGTTTTCGCAAACCAGCGCCGCGTGATAAAAACCGTGCGTCGAGTAGCCGAGATCACTGCCGGGATCAAACACAAGCCGGACGGTTTTGGAATCGCTCGTATGGCCCATGATCCATTCCCACGGACCCTTGTTCGGCGCGCCGGTGGATTCCGGCGCAATGCCCGACGTGTGATTGAGCAATTGTTTGACGCGGATGGACGCCTTGCGCGGATCGCTGAGCGGTTGCGCCCAGGGAATGAAGTCAAAGGCCGGATCGTCGAACGTCATCTTGCGCGGCGTGCGGCCCTGCTGGCTTTCTTCCGAGGCGATCGCGAGCACGGTGGCGCAGACGGCCTTCGCGCATGATTTGATATTGCGGGTATCGGCAATGGCGCTATTGCCGCGTTCCACTTCCAGCGCAATGTATCCCCGGCGAATCACCACCGCCGCGAACGGGCGAGTGTCGGACTTCAAGAGCCACGCGCGCAGTTCATCGAGCTTGGCCGGGTCCATCGCGGCCAGCCGGCGGATGTCGTCGGGTTTCTCCAGTTTGCGCCAGCCGCCTTGCGATTCGGGCGGCGGGAAGTATTTCAAATCCTCCTGCCCGCCGCAGATTCCCGTCAACACAAACAACACAAGGATACAAGCGGGACAGGATGTCTTCGCAGATAACGCTCTGTATGAAAATCCCATAATCCGCCTCATGGATGACAAAAGACTGAATTGCATAGCGATTTTATTCGCGGATATGTTGGCATAAGTCACCCGCAAATATTTATGCAAAGAAGAGAAGAGCATTGCAGATAGGAACGGCGCCAGCTTTTGGAGTAAGGTGGCTCGCCGCCTTCTTTTTGGCGATTCAATGGCC
>JAPLSP010000440.1 GCA_026398575.1 Candidatus Sumerlaeota bacterium
GGCAGCAAGCAACCGCACTCCAAATGCTGGCGCCGCTCCATGCCGCATGAATCTTTCCCTCCAGTATTAGCGTTCCAGGATCAAAGCCCGGAGATGTTGGCAGCAATGAGAGCAATGGGAAAGGAGCCAGACTGTGACTGCAAATCGCAAAGCATACTTGGATGCGAATCATCATATCGAGGTGCGGAAGGAAGAGACTCCACGGCCGGGGCGGGGGGAGGCGCTGGTGGCGATCAAGGCGAATGGGATTTGCGGGTCGGATATTCATTTCTTCCACGAAGGCTGGCTGGGAAATTTTGTGGTGACGAAGCCGTATCTGCCCGGGCATGAAGCGAGCGGCGAGGTGGTGGAGGCGGGAGAAGGCGTCGCGGACTTCAAGCCGGGCGACCGGGTGGTGATCGAGCCGGGGATTCCCTGCGGGCGCTGCCGGCATTGCAGGGGCGGGCGTTATAATCTTTGTCCGGACGTGGTCTTCCTCTCGGCGCCGCCGGTTGACGGGACGTTTTGCGATTTCCTCACCATCCGCGCGGACATGCTGCACCGGATGCCGGAAGGGATGTCGTTCGCGATGGGGGCGCTGGCCGAGCCGGCGGCGGTGGCGGTTCATGCGGTGAATCGCGGCGCGGTCCGCAACGGCGAAACGGCGGCGATATTGGGGTGCGGTCCGATCGGGCTGCTGACGCTTCAGGCATTCAAAGCGGCGGGCGGCGGGCGGGCGTTCTGCGTGGACACCATCGCCAGCCGCCGCAAGATGGCTGAAGAATTGGGCGCGGAAAAAACCTTCGATCCTTCCGAAGCGGCGGAACATCCGCGCGATGCAGCGGAACATCCGCGCGAAGCAGCGGAACATC
Organism: Candidatus Sumerlaeota bacterium; assembly: GCA_026398575.1. The sequence continues at coordinate 852 of JAPLSP010000440.1, forward strand.
CGCGCGAAGCGGCGGAACACTTGCGCGATGCGGCGGACGTGGTCTTTGAGACGGCAGGCTCGGCGACGGCAACGGCGGCAGCGTTCGGAATCGCGCGGGCAGGCGGGCGCGTCGTCCAAGTCGGCTGGCCGGAGAAAACCCACGTCGCGCTCGACGTGGCGGGATTCATCGAAAAGGAACTCGACTACATCGCCGTCAACCGCTACGCCAATGCCTTCCCGGCGGCGATCGCCTGGCTGGCCGACGGACGCATTCGTGGCGACATCCTGATCACGCACCGCTTCCCGTTCGACCAAGTAGCCGAAGCGTTTCAGTTCGCTCTCGACAACAAGGCGGATGCGATCAAGGTGATGGTGATAAACTAAAACTTACCGCAAAGAGCGCAAAGAACACATGGAATCGCTCCATTCTGGCGCCACATCAGCCTTCCCGCTTGCAGGCGGCGACTCACATCTTTATAGCGTCAACGCGCTCGACTAAGACATTATTGCGCGCCGAATGATAACATGTTGTCGTTTCTTCTTATCCGTGTAATCTTAGCAATCCGTGGTAAAATATTAACCACGGATTTCTAAGATTGCACGGATTCTGCGTCGCGAACCGGCGTATTTTTATGGACGAAGCCTGAAAAATCTTAGTTCATTATTTTGTCACACATTATTTTGTCACTGCACGAACGGCGCCTTCCCGCTTGCGAGCGGCGGCACTATGAGGTTAAATTAAAGCCGACTCGCATAATTGCAGATGGATTCGCTGCAATCCTCTGCGGGAAAGAATACATAAAGGGAGCTAGACAATATCATGATTCATTTCAGTTCGGAAACGATGACGGGACTAATGATTGCCGCCGGTTTAGTCCTGACCTGCGCGGCCGGCGTTTCAAAAGCAGCCGCCGCGCCCGAGGCTTCGGCCGGATTGGCGGAAACCTACGCGGGCAAAGGTCTGAAGCCTTCCTATCTGCGCTGCGAATACCTCCGCGATCCGCTTGGCATCCAGGAGACGGCGCCGCGCCTAAGCTGGATTGTCGAATCCGGCGAACGCGGTCAAAAGCAAACGGCTTACCGGGTTGTCGTCGCCGGCAGCGATGCGGCGCTTGGGCAGAATCGCGGCGATCTTTGGGATAGCGGCAAAATAACAGGCGACGATACGACCGCAATCGTTTATGCCGGCAAGCCGCTCGCGTCCGGCCAGCGTTGCTGCTGGAAGGTCAAGGTCTGGGACAAGGACGGCAAGGAATCCGAATGGAGCCAGCCGGCGCTTTGGACAATGGGCCTTCTCGGCGTCGCCGATTGGAAGGCCGAGTGGATCGGTTTCGACAAGGCGCGCAACGTGGAGATTCCCGAGGCGAATTTTGACAAGGCAAAGTGGATCTGGCACGCCGCCGACGCAACACCCAATGCGCCGAAAGGCTTTCGCCTGTTTGTCAGCGAGTTCACGCTCCCCGAGGGCATCGTCATAGAGAAGGCCGAATTGCTGGCCGCCTCCGACGACAAATGCAAATTCGTGATCAACACACAGCTGGTGGCCACCACGACCAACTGGGAACAGCCCGCGCGCGTGGACGTTGCGAGCCGCTTGAAAGCCGGGAGCAACTCGCTACGCTGCGAGGTTGAGAACGCGAGCGCAAGCCCGGCGGGATTGCTGGCGAAGATTACCGTCATCGCCAAAGACGGAAAAACTTATACGCATGTCTCCGACGCGACATGGAAGTCCAGCAACAATCCCGGCGCGAACTGGCACAACCGGCAGTTGGACACCAGCGCCTGGCCCGCGGTCCGCATTGTCGGCGACTATGGGATAAAGCCGTGGGGCAAGCTCAAAGCCGCCACGCTTTTCCTGCCGCCGCCGGCTTTCTTGCGCACGACGTTCAAGGCCGAGAAAACCGTTGCGCGCGCCACGATCTATGCGACGGGATTGGGCATCTTCGATCTTTACCTCAACGGCAAACGCGTCAGCGATGACTTCTTCAATCCCGGCTGGACCGAATACACCAAGCGCGTGCGCTATCGCGCCTACGACGTGACCGGCCTCATCCGCAACGGCGACAACGCGCTCGGAGCGGTCCTCGCCGACGGCTGGTACAGCGGCTACGTCGGCTACGGCCACAAGCGCGATCACTACGGCAAACTGACGCGCGTCCTCGCGCAATTGCAGATCGAATACAGCGACGGCTCGAAGGACATCGTCGCGACCGGACCCAACTGGAAGGCGGCGACCGGACCGATCCGCGAAGCCGACTTCCTGATGGGCGAAGTCCATGACGCGCGCCTGGCGATGGCTGGCTGGGACACGCCGGGATTCGACGACGCCAAGTGGGAAGCCGTCAGCAGCGGCAGCACGGAACTGAAGCCGAAGGTTGAAGCGAATCCAATGCAGCCGGTGCGCGCGATCGCAGAGATCAAAGCCAAGACCATCACCGAGCCGAAGCCTGGAGTTTACGTCCTCGATATGGGCCAAAACTTCGCCGGCGTTCCCCGGCTGAAAGTCAAGGGCGAGGCCGGACAGGCGATCACCCTGCGTTTCGCCGAGCGCCTGAATCCCGACGGCACGGTTTATACGACCAACCTGCGCAGCGCCCGCGCGACCGACACCTATATCTGCCGCGGCGGCGAGGTCGAGACGTGGCAGCCGCGCTTCACGTTCCACGGCTTCCAGTACATCGAAATCACCGGCCTGAAGCAAAAGCCCGAAAGCGACACGGTCGTCGGCATCGCGCTCAGCAGCGACACGCCCGTCGCGGGCGAGTTCGTTTGCTCCGATGCGATGCTCAACCAACTGCACAGCAACATCGTCTGGACGCAGCGGATGAACTTCATTGACATCCCGACCGACTGCCCGCAGCGCGACGAACGGCTCGGCTGGACCGGCGACGCGCAAGTCTATATCCGCACGGCCACACTCAATTGTGACGTGCAGGCGTTCTTCACGAAATGGCTTGTGGACCTATGCGACGACAGCCAGCGCGCTGATGGCCAGTTCCCGTGCGTCGCGCCGATCAAGGTCGCCGGCCCCGACGGCGGCCCGGCATGGGCCGACGCGGGCGTGATCTGCCCGTGGACCGTTTACGAAGTCTATGGCGACCGCCGCATCCTCGAACGCCACTACGACTCGATGACGAAGTTCATCGCCTTCTGCAAGAACCGCTGCAAGCCCGGCCTGCTGCCGCCCGACAAGTATCACTGCTTCGGCGACTGGCTGAGCATCAAGGCCGACACGCCCAAGGAAATCATCTATATGGCCTACTTCGCCTATAGCACGAAGCTGACGGCGCGCGCCGCCGAAGTCCTCGGCAAGACCGAGGACGCCGCGAAATACAACGACCTCTTCAACCAGATCAAGGCCGCATTCAACAAGGCCTACGTCGCCGAAGATGGCCGCATCAAGGGCGACACGCAGACCTGCTACGTGCTCGCGCTGATGAACGATCTGGTGGACGGCGAGAAGGCCAAACTCGCGGCCAAGTACCTGGTCGAAAACATCGAAGCCCGCGACAACCATCTCTCCACGGGATTCATCGGCACGAAAGACCTGATGCTCGCGCTCGCTAAGATCGGCCGCGACGATGTGGCCTATCGCCTTATTCACAACGACACGTTCCCTTCGTGGGGCTTCTCGATCAAGCACGGCGCCACGAGCATCTGGGAGCGCTGGAACGGCTGGACGCCCGAGACCGGCTTCGGCGATCCCGGCATGAATTCCTTCGCCCACTATTCCTTCGGCGCGGTCTATCAATGGATGGTCGAAAACATCGGCGGCATCCGCAGCGCCGCACCCGCCTATAAGCAGATCGTCATCGCTCCGCAGATGGGCAAAAAACTCACCGCCGCGAAAGTCGGCTACCGGAGCATTCGCGGCCTGATCGAAAGCGACTGGAAACTTGATGGCGGCAAGCTGCTGCTGAACGTGACCATCCCCGCGAACACAACCGCCGTCGTCAGCATCCCGGCGAAGGCCGCGGCGGACGTTACGGAAGGCGGACAGGCGTTTGACAAGGTTGAGGGAGTGAAATTCCTCCGCATGGAAGGTGGCCGCGCCATGCTCGCGGTTGAGTCAGGAAACTACGCTTTCAGCGCAACTGCTGAGAAGTAGTCCTAATTCGCCACTGGGAGCGCCACTGGGAGCGCCACTGGGAGCGCCACTGGGAGCGCCACTGGG
>JAPLSP010000529.1 GCA_026398575.1 Candidatus Sumerlaeota bacterium
GTCCTCGATCGTCACGCCTTCGCAGATGAAGGTGTGGCTCGATACTTTGCAGTTCTTTCCGATCGTGGCGCCCTTCTGGATTTCGACAAACGTTCCGATTTTCGTCCCGTCGCCGATGCGGCAGCCGTAGAGATTCACAAACGAGAAAATCTTGACGCCTTCGCCCAGGACCACGTCGGGCGCGATGTTTTGGCAGATGATGCTCATAGTTCGACCACGCTTCCGTCCGACTTGAGAGATTGATCCGCCGCCTGGAGCACGCGGATGACTTCCTGTCCGAACAGGCCGTCGCTGACTGGCTTGGCGCCCGTTTCGACGCAGTTGAGAAAATCCGATATCACGTTTTTGAGCGCTTCGGTTCCTTCGATCTTGGGAACGTAGATGTCGCCCGAACGGTAACTGATCAGCGTTTCATGAATTTTTTCGGGATCGCTCGTCAGATCAATTCCGGAGTCATAGATCTTCACCTTCTCGACCACCTCATTGTCGTCATAGACGATCATCTTCTTGGCGCCCGCCAGAATCGTCTTGCGAATCTTGACCGGCGAAAGCCAGTTGACGTGAATGTGGCCGATGAGGTTTTCGGCGAAGTCGCAATAGATGTGTGCGATGTTTTCGTGTTGCTGCTTGAAATGCCGCACGCCGATGGCCCGCGCGCGCCGCGGCGTCGCGCCCATCAGATAAAGCATGATCGAGACGTCGTGAGGCGCCAGGTCCCAGATCACATTGACATCGTGCTGGAAAAGCCCGAGGTTGATGCGCACGGAATCGTAATAAAGCAGCGGCCCGAGCGCATCCGCATCTATCTGTTTTTTGATGTAGCGGATCGCGCCCGTATAAAGGAACGTGTGATCCACGAAGATCGTCAGGCCGGCGGCGCGCGCCAGGGCGTTGAGTTCCTCAGCCTCGGCGACGTTGCTGGTCATCGGCTTTTCAAGCAAGACGTGCTTTCCCCGCTGCAACGCGGCGCGCGCCAGCGGGTAGTGCAGCGAGACGGGAAGCGCGATCAGAACCGCGCTGATGGAGGCGTCCTGGAAGATGGCTTCGGAGGATTCCGTGGTTTCAACCGAAGGGAATTGCCGGCGCATCACTTCCAGGCGCTTGGGATTTTTGTCGCAAACGACAACACGCGAAACTTTGGGATGCGCAACGCAGTTGCGAATTAAATTCGGCCCCCAATATCCGCATCCGATGACCGCCACTGCATAAGACGACATGAAAAGCGCATCCATTTGCTTGAAATGAGATAACCCCGCTGATTAATATTCTATTCTGCGAGTTTGCATTTCGTCAATCCTGTTTTGCCCGAAATTCGCTGTGCTCTTTGGGCTGGTGCGCCTCTCGCCTGATAGCTGGCGCCGAATGGTAGGCCGTCCCGCTCCGTCGGACGGCCACAGCGCGCCAAGGCCGTCCGACGGAGCGGGACGGCCTACCATTCGCCACCAAACGGGACAAATCCTTCTTTTCATCTCCCAGCGACCAAGGTCTTGTGCTTGAAAAGCAGATATGCCACGAGGCGAACGCTTTTGAACTGCCTGCGACGGATATCCCCTTTGACCCGCCCAAGGCGCGGCGCTAACCTCCTTGCCGATAAAAACTCAGGCGGCGAACGCGATGTCGGATTTTTTTCACAACGCCAAAACCTATGCCCTCCGCAGCTATGGCTGCCAGATGAACGATCTGGATGCGGAATATATGGAAGGCGTCCTGCGCGCGGCTGGATGGCGCCGGGTGGAGGATTTCACGCAGGCCCGCGCGATCATCATCAATACCTGCGCGGTGCGCGGCGGGGCGGAGGAGCGCGCGCTCGGACGGCTGGCGAGCCTGCGCTGGCTGAAGAATACCGTTGCGGGCAGGGGCGGACGCG
>JAPLSP010000534.1 GCA_026398575.1 Candidatus Sumerlaeota bacterium
AATAAAGCTTTCTGATTGCCAGATCGTGAGGCAGATGCCCGGGATTCCAAACCTCGAGCCGATCATCGAAAATGCGAATCTGAATTGTCCCGACCTCTGCATAGTTTCGATGGCAAAGCGCGTTGATAACCGCTTCACGAACCGCTTCATCCGGATACTCCGGAATAACGTCGTGAGCGGGTTTGCCGGTAATGCGAATCGCTTGTCGCGTGTTTCGGACGATAAAGGCGATTGCTTCATCCAGCTGCTGCAGGAGGTTTCCTTCGAAAGTCCTTTCATCGAGGAAATAGACAGAATCCGTTCCCTTGAAGCGTGCGCATTTTACCTGAGACTCGACAAAGAATTTTTGGGGACATTTGCCAAACATGAGAACTGCTGCGCTGCAAAATCCGGATTCCGAATGCATTCGAATGTTCTTCAGAAAATCATCCAACGGCATGGACGCCTTCATGCCGGCTCGCTGGAGATAATCTCGCACGGTCTTCATGTCAATATCCTTGGCTGTAAACTTATCGCAAATCAGCGCATCCCACGTTCGCCCGGTTGTGACTTCAACGAGGCGCTGCGCCTCATCCCTTCTCAGAAATTGATTGGTCCTGCCCACTCGCTTTATTGGCCGCCCAAACGCCCAAACCGGTTTCACGGGAGTTTCCGATACCTGGATGGCAACCAGAGCGGATGATTCCAAACCCTTGACATCTATTGCGGGAAACAGAGGAGGATCGGTATTCAATTTGATTTTGTTCGCTATATCTTCGAGCGTGCCTTGTCCGATCCGAATGCCTATACGATTCCCTTTGGGGCTGACGCCGACATACACTACGCCGCCTCTCGCCGTCGCAAAGGCAGCGCAGGTTTCAACAATATCCTTCCATTCTCCAAACGACTGCTTCCATTCGACGGTTTCGCTCTCGAATGGAAATCCGGATATTTTGCTGTTCCTCATATTCAACCTCCAGTCTTGTTCCTGCCACCCATCGTTTCATAAATCAATATAGAGAAGCGGGCCAGCGTTAGCGGCGCCTTCCCCTGCGCCCCGGCGTCCATGGAGTCTTGCGGAACAGCCTTCAATCCCGCCTGCTTCATCCACTCCATCACATCCATCGTGCTCAACGGTTCGTCCGGGCGGCCGGTGGGCGGTGTCCATGATAGCCCCGCATACTGCAACACCCGCGACAACTTCTTCCATCCATCCTGGCGCGTCAGTTTCATCTCCGGCGTCGCTTTGTATCCGGGATTCAGGCCGCGCGCTCCAAGGAACTGCATCGCGGCAAATTGCGGATGATCGAATGGCAGGTCTCCGTAGTAGGTGATGACGGCGCCCTGGCGCACGAGTTCGTGCTGCAATTGAGGGACGGCTATCTCGCGCGGCGCCTTTCCCTCTCGCGCCGCCATCCGCGCCGCGATTCCGGCGGCCTGCCCCAGCGCCATGAACAGCGGCTCCATGCGTAGGGAGTTATATCCCACGTGGCTGGCCGAACAGGAGACCGGCACAAGCAGATTATTGACTTTGTGCGGCACGATCACGCCATAGGGAATCTGGATCGGCTCGTGGCTGATATAGAAATATCCCTCGCGCATGCCGGGATGCTTGGGATCGAATTTGTGGACGGCGTGGCTGTCGAACGCGAACTCCGCAATGGCGATCGAGTCCGTCGTCACACGAGTGCGCTGCAAGACGGAATCCAATTCGCCGTCACGCTCGGTGAAGACATATTCGCCCAGAATGCGGCGCCCTTGGCGGACGTACACCTGCCAGGGCTGGTGCTGGTTGTCGCTGAATTCATCCTTGCACCAGCCAAACGTCTGCGCCTCGTTGCGGATGTTTTCGGGGACTTCCTCGTCATGCTGCAGGAACCACAGCAATCCCGTGTTATGATCGAGATAGCGTTGATAGATGCGGGCGCGCGTCGCATAGTCCGCTTCCGGCCAACTCCAGTTTTCTTCCGCCAGATCGCATGACTCGCTTGGAACCGGGTGCGGATGGTCGCTGTTGGTTTCGAATTTGCCGCCCGGCATGGGATAAAACTGAACCGCCTGCTTGAGCCTGGTGATTTGGCCGGCCTTGATATCCGCCAGCAGCCAGCGGTAGTCCTCGCGATTGTATGTGGACGGTTTCGCGATGGGGACGCGATTGGCCTCGGCGTTGGTCACGGAGAAACGGAAACAAAACGCCTGGATGCCATTGTCCGCCTCGCCTGTAGAACCGGGCTGCGGCTCCCTCGTCCCAAAAGGCGCATACCACACACCCGCATGTTTTTCGCCATATTCCTGGCGGCTTTCGCGTCCAACGCGAAAAGGCGCGCCGGCTTGCGCAGCCAGATCGCCTTCGTAGGTCGCGTCAATAAACTCTTTGGCGGAGAATGCGACCTCCTTGCCGCCCTGCGCCAAGTCCTCCATCACGACCGACGTGATGCTTCCATTTTCTGTGACAGTTTTCTTGAGACGGTGGCGATAAAGCAGGCGGATTCGCGCGCCTTCGCCTTCGAGCATATCGAGATAAATCCGCTCGGCGACGTGCGGCTCCATCCAATAGCCGTTCTGGCAGAGTTTGGCGTTCTTCGAATCGGCGCCATCGCGCGTCTGATAGTATTTCAGAATCCGGCGCGTGAATTCATAGAACAAGCCGCCCACGGCCTGTCGCTTGCCGATATCCGAGTTCGTCAGCCCGCTGCTGACGATGCCGCCAACGTGCGCGGTCGGCTCCAGCAGGATCGCGCTGGCCCCGGCCCTCGCCGCCGCCACCGCCGCCGCAACGCCGCCCGGCGTCCCGCTGATGACAATGACATCGGCGTTGTTTCCCGCCGAAAAAAGCAGCGGTTGGCTTCCCGCCAATGCCAGCGCTGCCACCCAGAGATTGAATAATAATTTCATTTATTATTTTTCCTTTAAGCGAACCGCAGTAGGTCCCGGACGCTGGACGGGACTTAATCAGCTAATCTTATCTTTGCCTTGTCCCGTCCGGCGTTTACGACTTGCTAAGCTAAGGCTGGTGGTCCTTCAATATTGAAGTAACGGCCTCTAAAGTCATCCCGGAGGGATGATTGATAATAGCCCACAGTTTCAACTGTGGGGCGGCATAGCGGTCGTCTTTTTAGTCCCGGAGGGACGGATGACAGAGAGGCTTCAACCTTGGACTTCAGCCGTCCCTCCGGGACTGGGAATGACGCCACAGCCTACCCACCGTTGAAACGGTGGGCTTTTATCAATTGTCCCTCCGGGACACCACTTGCTTTGCGCATAAATGCAACCCGTTACCTCAAAGTTGAAAGACCACTGGTCCCGGACGATGGACGGGACTTGCTAAGCTAATCTTAGCTCTGGCAAGTCCCGTCCGGCGTCCGGGACCTACGCTTTATTTTGCGACAAACCATTCTTCGCCGATCACGCGGCCCAGTAGGAAAAACTTTCGTTCTGGATACCACAAAACCGCCTTGCCCTGCCGGACGGTGAAGCTCGAATAGAGCGCCAAATCCGTTCGTCCTGCCGTGCCGGGTTTGCCAAGGCTGACGCCGTCATGGTCCATGAAAAATCTTATCTCGTCAAACCAGACTGGCTGGTCCGCGCCGGATTTGAAATAGCCGGGTACCAGATAAATAGGCCGCCGATTCTGACCGGCAACGCTTGGGCTGAGGTTCTTGGGATTGCCGTCGTTATTGTGGATGAACAGCGCATAGCGCCCGCTGCCCGCCGTCGCGCCGCCGACGTCGTACATCGGACACGGCGAAAGCGGATGCAGCAGTGGCTCACCGGCGTCTTTCTTCAATAACCGGCGCGGCACGGTCCACGTCTCGCCGCTGTCGGCGCTGACGGACCAAAACGGACTGCCCGAAGACGTGCGCATGACGACGAAGAGCCGGCCATCGGGCAGTTTCACGATCGAAGGCTCCTGACAGGCGCTGACTTCCGGATGTCCCGGGAACGGCGCGACAAGGGCCTTGTCGTTCGCGGCGAACCAGCTGATCTTCAGGTCTTTTGCCTCGGGGCTGTCATCCACGTTTTCGAATCGCATGAATTCGACACGCGCGTCGGCGGAGGTCCATGACTTGGTTGGATTCTTCCTCACGGCGAAACTCGTCCATCGCGTGAAGCCGGCGAAGTATTTGCCATCCTTGCCAAGGCGCAGCGGCTTCTGCCAGCAGAGCATGTTCGGCGGATAGCTCGCGTCCGGATTGTCGTTGATGCTGCGCGCGACAGGAACGTTCTGCGGCTGGGACCACGTCGCGCCGTTGTCGTCGCTCCAGATGCCGTGCAGCCAGCCGGTGTGATGAAAGAAGGTATCGGCCTTGCCGATGTGCTGGCTATAGAGCACATAGATGCGCCCCGACTTGCTCACCAGCGGATAACCCCAACTCGCTATATGGCCATCGCCCGGTTTTTTCGGACCGGCGATGACGCGCGGCTTGCTCCACGTGACGCCTTCGTCGCCGCTGCGGGCGAATGCGATATGCTGATCCGGCTGGCTTTCTGCCGAACTCTGCGTCCACACCGCCATCAGCGACCCATCCGGCCCGTCGAACACCAGGAAATGCTCATTGCCCGTATCGCTGACTTGATCCCCCGCGACCTCCGGCACAAACACAACAAAGTCCGGCTTCGTGATCCGTAACTGCCCCGGAATCCGCGCCTTCAAATCCGCCGCAGTGGCGATGAAGTTGGCGTCCGCCTTGAGGGTAGTAGCGGTAGTTTGCGCGAACGCCCCGCCGGCCGTCAGACAACATGCCAGCGCGTTGAGAGCAAGCGTATATGTTATTGCTTTCAAGGTTTGCTCCTCCCTCCTGCTGAACTGTCAAGTATTTCTTGACAGTTGCCCAGTGGTCTTAATCTCTCGGATGGCGTCTTGAATGCATGAAGCCTAACCCCGGAGGGGTTGAACCTGCGGCATGACAAATCTGAAATTCTATCATTGGTTCAACCCCTTCAGGGTTGGACATGATAGCTGCTGTGCCATCCCACCGGTTGCCACCGGGGGCTATTCAAATTCATCCCCTCCGGGGATGGCATGACCGTCATCTTGAGTCGCACGCGCTACAAGCTCCATCCCTCGCGATACTGCCTCCGCACATATGCATCCGCTTCTGCGTCGTTCGTGACCTTCATGTTTTCTCCGTCCCACTGCAATTCGCGATAGGGGAAGCGGATCGCGAGGTTGCCCATGAGGACGGTTTCGGCGAACGGGCCGGCGTAGTCGAAATTCGACGAAGAGGGCTTGCCGTCTTTGCAGGCGCGGAGCCAATCCTTGACGTGTCCGCCTTCGCCGCCGGGGATGCGCGGGATCGTGGGCTCGGGGCGCTTGTATTCCTTCATGCTGGTTTCAGGGATGAGGCGCGGGCTCTTGCCATAGCAGCCGCACATCAGCATGCCTTTGTCGCCCATGAAGAGAACGCCGCCGTCCGAATCGCCCATCTGGCGGCCTTTTTCGAGGATTTCCGGACGGGGCGGCATCATACCTCCATCCCACCACGTCAGCTTGACCTCCGGCATGTCCGCGCGCGCCGGGAACTTGTAGCGGACGATGGTCGAGCGCGGGTACTGCTCGTTCTTGGGTTCCGTTTTTTTCCAGAGGCCCTGCCAATAGGTCGAGATGTTTCCCTCGACGCTGACCGGATATTTCAGTTTCAAGGCCCAGAACGCGCAATCCATCAGGTGGCAGCCCAGGTCGCCGAGTGAACCGGTGCCGAATTCCCACCACGCCCGCCACATTCCGGGATGATACGCGGGGTTGTAGGGGCGCATGGCCGCGGGACCGATCCACAAATCCCAATCCAGCGATTCGGGAACCGGCGGCGTTTCCTTCGGGCGTTCGACTTCGACGCTCTGCGGCCAGACGGGGCGATTGGTCCAGACGTGGACTTCGCGCACCGGGCCGATGGCGCCATCCCCGATCCATTCGCAGATCAGGCGCGTGCCGTCGCCCGAATGCCCCTGGTTGCCCATCTGCGTCATCACCTTTTTCTGGCGGGCCGCTTCGGTCAGCGCGCGCGCTTCGGCGACGCGATGCGCCAGAGGCTTCTGGATGAAGACGTGCTTGCCGTGCTTGATGGCCGCCATGCCGACGACGGCATGGGTATGGTCGGGCGTGGCCACGATCACCGCGTCAATGTCCTTTTGCTTGTCGAACATTTCGCGGAAATCTTTGTACACCTTGGCCTTCGCGTACTTGGCGATGTTCTTGGCGGCAACTCCGCGCGCATCCACGTCGCAAATCGCCACAATATTTTCCGCGTCGCAGGCAGACGCGTTGCCGCCGCCCATGCCGCCGATGCCAACAACGGCGACGTTGAGTTTTTCACTGGCCGCGGGTTGTCCGTCTGCGCCCAAAACATGGCGCGGGATGATCGTGAACGCCGCCGCCGCCGCCGTCGCTGAAGCCGCCGCGCCCGCCGAGGCCTTCATAAAACTCCTGCGGGTGATTGTTTTTACATCTTGCTCCATAGTTCTATTCGCTCCTTCTTCGAATGGTTATTATGTGCCTTTAACACGCGCGCCTGTGATGAAATGGGCCATCATGGAGACGTCTCAAGAATATCATCCAGGTATCTTTCCCAAATGCCTCGGAAACCGCAATCACCGCGATCATCGCGATCAGCGTGATCACCGCGAACACCGCGAACACCGCGAACACCGCGAATGACTAAGAAAGATCCTGTAAAGAATAGGTATCTTTCTTGGCAGTTCCGCTTATTTCCTGTGTCATACAGAGAATCCCTATTTTTTGCAGCTCCGCGAGACGCAGTCCAAGTCGCGGGCGCGTGATACCAACAGCCTCAGTAAACGGCTCATCCGACGACGAATGCGGTTTATGAGTGGCCAGGAACTCGATAATCTTCATGTCGGTCTCATCTATCTTCTCCCGGCAATTCGTAGCGGCTTGGCGCAAGTGCTCCAATGCGATCTGCTTTTTCGCGCGCGACGCGGCGATGAGTTCCATCGCCTCGCGAAGAACGGCAAACGCCCGGCGAGGATGTCCGCCGGTGGCAAGAGCCAGCGCCCAGAAAGCCTCCCGCGCAATAAAGTCATCGGTCTTCCCCGGCCATCCCCGCTTGCTCAGGCGACGGGCAAGGACAGCGAACAAATCGGCAGGCGGGAAAGCGCCGATCTCAACCAATTGCCCAAAGGAAAATGAGTAGGCTTCCTCTGTCCCCGGCAACTGGCCCTTAATGCGATTCGCGAAAGACTGATCCAGCGAAACGACAAACGCGATTCCCGTCTCAGAGAAGGCGGTGTCAATAGTCCGTGCGAATCGGGTAACGAAACGAAAGTAGGCTTCCTCATGATCGAGTAATGATTTCGTCCGCTCCAGATTATCAATGATCACGACGAATGGCTCTTTTATGTGTAAGGCAATCTGGCTGATCAATGCCATCGCAGTGTCTTCGGTGTGTTGCAACAGTTCGCGTTCCTCTGATTTTTTCACGCCCACTTTCGAACCAAGATTCGCGACGACTTTCAAACCTGCTTCGCCAGACGCCTCCATGGAAGAGGTGTATTTAATGCTATGCTCGACACGTTCCAGTTCCCTATCCACATGGAGTTTGAACTTGGAAAGCGTCTTGATATGCCCCTCTTTGATCTCCCGCAAAATGGACGCCAAAATTTCACGGTAAAGCACATTCTCGCTCGTACCGGTCATTTGCACGCCAACGACGGCATAGCCATCTTGCTCAATTTGACGAGACAGCCTGTTCAAGACGGAACTTTTGCCCACCCCTTGAGTCCCGAAAGCGCCGCACAGAGGATTGCTCAAGGCATTCTGAAGCCTGCGGATTTCAGTGTCGCGATCAATGAAAAGCGCAAGCTCCTCTCCTCGCAGCACGAAGTCATCAAAAGGATGCCGATCAAAGCCCCAGTATTTAAGAACAGGCGTGACGATAGGTTTTGCTGTCATTATAGCAAGTTCCTTCTTTGAGAGAGGATTTTTCAGCTCAACACACAAGTCGGAACGGGCCGCCCGCCTATGCAAAAGAGCACACAGAATTTCAGCACCTTTTGGGCGAGGCTGGCAACATGAATTTCTGGCGCAAATTTTCTACTGGTTGGAGAGCGTCCGCGGCAGGACATTGCCCGGCGCGTTCCAGCGATAGAGGTCGCCGTAGCTGACCGTGCCGTTTGAAGGATCATAGAAAACACCCAGCCATGAATCGTCGGTGGGATGGGTTCCGGCAGGCAGAGGGTTGAAAAACATATAGCAGTCAGCGGCGCCATGGTCCACTTCCGTGTCAACAAGGAGGTTGGGACCTTGTGAGATCAGAACCCATATTGTGCGTGGCGCATTGAAATAAGCGAGCAACCCGGCGGGTGATGAGGGATAATTCTGTCCATTGCCTGAATAGAAATGATAAACGTTCGTGGATTTCGAACCCGTCCAGCTGCCCTTTCCCAACGGTTTGCCAAACGGATCGAGGGGGATCGAAGTAATATATGCGACCGGCGTGGTGAGGCGGCCATACCACCCCCAGCTATCTCTTGCGCCATTAGGATAATAGGCCTGCCCGCCGTTTTCGGGCGCAAGTTCGGGATCGGTATCGGGACACACGCTCTGAATATAGGTGTTGTTGTCCACGTAATAGGCTTCCACTGCGACGCCGATACTACGCATATCCGCCTTGGCGCGCGCCACCTTTGAGCGCGTCTGCGCTTCCAGGAAATTGGGGATCGCGATCAGCGCAAGGATCGCAATGATCGCGATGACAATCAGCAACTCAATGAGCGTAAAGCCGGATTTTTTATGCATGTCAGTGCTTTCCCCACAGCAGACATCTTCTTTTCGTCATTTTCTTTCCAGCTCACTTATGCCATGGGAAGATGAAACAAAGATTAAATGCTGGGTCATTTTCTTCGAATCTGGGAAATTTCAGAACTCCTGATCTCGGCGCAAAAAATAGCCTAAAGCGCGGATTGATAGTGAGACCGTTTCGAGCGTGCCATATCGCGTCAGACTCTGCGGCAAGGAGCGGCGCCAGCTTTTGGAGTAAGGCTGCTTGCTGCCTTCTTTGAGGCGTTTCAATGTCCCTGGCGTAAAAAGAAGGCAGCAAGCAGCCTTACTCCAAAAGCTGGCGC
>JAPLSP010000285.1 GCA_026398575.1 Candidatus Sumerlaeota bacterium
GCAGCAAGCAACCGCACTCCAAATGCTGGCGCCGCTTCCAACCGCAATACATTCATCCCCGGCAAAAATATGACAATGAAATTATGACTCAGAGCACTTAGCATGATGCCCAGCGAATCCGACAGGCTGTCATACTTGCTCTCCGTCGCCGCAATCATGGCACATCCTTATTGCTTATCTTATTATCCTCTTACACAAGAGGCGCAAGAATTTCGTTTATGCATCGTATTTTACGCCGCCAGTTTGCTCCTGCGCAACGATGAAAGAGCAAAAGCCTGTTTCCACTTGCGATACGTCCATAAAAAATCATTTATTATTTTGTCACACATTATTTTGTCACACATTATTTTGTCACTGCATGAACACCAGCTTCCAGTCGCTGCCTTGGGATTCTCCCAGGAACCGTCCTGAGCGCATTTCAGACTTGACGATGGTATCGGTGGGCCTTTAGTTTATCCACAGACGCTTTAGAACACATAGATGCATGCGATCTGCATCCGCTTCATCAAGATCAATTTGATTCAGCAAACTCAACCGTATTGAAAGGTCAGGGGATGAAAACTTCCAATTGCTTTTCCCATTTTGCGATCCTTGCGCTTGCGCTCGCGATCCTAAGTTTGGCTTCCTGGAGCGCACAGGCCGCCGGCGATGCGGCGCCGATCGCGCCCATGTCCGCATTGAACAAGAATTATCAGATTCCGGAGGCCACCCTGCGCCAAATGTTGGGCGCGCCCAGGGCTCAGGCTGAGCCGGTCATTGACTACCAGTCCGTCATGCCGCCGGTATATGACACCAAGGGGACCGATGCCGATAGCGTGTCCGCCTCGATGGGATACTATTATCAGACATTCCAGCAATATATGAATCATCGCGACGTCTGGACCACGACGGGCCAGACGAATCAGGTTGATCCCGCCGATCTCTATCGGATGTCCGGCGGCTTGAATTTCTATTTCGCCGGCGAGGCGCTTACGCGCGTCGGAGGCGAGTCCCCGTCTCTTCCCGGGCGCTATCGGGCTTTGGGATACGGCGCCTTCTTCTCGCACAAGGTGATTTTTGACAAGCATGGCCACATCGCAGCGCCCTACAAAAACAACATTGAAACGCTCAAGACATGGCTGGCTGGAACCGCCACAAAAGCGGGCGACTGCTTGTGTATCGGCATTCCGGTCGGCGCCGCCTGGGATTTGTGCACAACGACCACCGGCGTCTATCCCGATGAAGTGAAGGATCCCGCGAATCCAGCCCAGAACTTGCTGGCTGGTCCGGACGAGGAAACTTTCAAGTCCTATCGCGCCCTATGCATTGTGGGATATAGCGACGCGATGCGCGCTTTCAAAGCGGTCAATTGCCAGGGCGCCGGGTGGGGGAACAACGGTTATATCTGGCTGAACTATGACTTTGTCACCAAGTATGCGATCGAGGCGTGGTTCCTCGCGGATAATGCCGGATTCCTGGCCACCGATCCCAATCCAGACGGTCACTGGAAGCCGTCAGGGAGCGCCGCCAAGATTTGGGACAACGACGAATACGTGATTACATATCGGGGCAGAGGCCAAATCCTGGTGACGACGGCGGGCGTCACGATAACGGACAGCGGACTGGGCGATACGCTGAGCATTAGAAGAGCAGCCAAGGCGCCGCAATTCCTGAACAATATCCCGCGGATCGAAATCCAGACGACTCAGGAATTCAAGAAGATCGAGACGATTGGCGTGGTCGTGAATTCCGTGCGCGTCACAACCGCCGGCTTGACCTTCGTCAGTTGCATCAACAGCTGGATTGGCGCCGTGGACGCGCTCACGCTCAAAGACGTCCGCATGTCGGCGGGGGTGAACTCAACCTGGAGCAAGCTCAATCCTGATGACAAAAACATCAGTACGAAAACGGTGATGGATCTGGCCATGGCCGGCACGTCCCTTTATGCCACGACGGACACGAAGACCCTGGCCGTGAATCTGGTTGGGGTGGGGCTCAGGGGCGTTTATCTGGATGCCCCCAAAGCGGAGGTGACCATTAACATCGCCTCCAAGCTGGGCCTGCGCCGCGCCTTGATTCCTGCGTTTGGCAGCTATGGAAAACTCACCGGTGAAGTCAGGGTTGGCGCCATCAAGAAGATAAACGTTGCCGGCGGCAGGATCAATAACGCCGTGATCGCAGCAAAGGAGAAGGGCATCGTTAGCATTCAAACGCACATGCTGACTTTCGCCAGCGCCGTGGTTTTTCCGCAGGGCTGGAGCAGCGCGAATGTGGATTTGGACGGCGACATCGAAGCGACGATTATCAGCAACGACCGCATAGGCTTGATTCAGGCCATCAGCGGCGATATCAACATCGGGGTTGCGGCTGCCGGACGCATTGACAAGGTTTGGTCCGAGCATCGGGATGGCCAGGGAGGAGTATTGAGCGGCATGTTGGTCTCGGGCCTGGGAACCGGGGGCACGTTGGCCGCGGTCCCCATGGCGAGCGCCATTTTGAGCACAATAGATATTGGCCTGCTGTATGGGGAAGAGAGCGTGGACGTGACGCTGGCGGCGGGAGCGTACGTATATCAGAGCGCCAATGAAATCTATATCAAGCCCAACTGCCTGGGCGCTATCGGCAAAATCGGCGCCAAGAACCCCTATACCGGCGATCCTTCCAATTATGGGAACACCGCCACCCCCAGCATCAAAGGCAAAGCCTGGTGCAAACAGAAACCCAACCTCGCATGGTGGCAGGCGGATTTCGACACCTATACCGACAACGCGGCCAACACGATCTTCGATATCTACAATCAAGCTCGCCTGACGCCGCCGGCCAATGACAGCTTCGCCGGGGCGCTGACGTTCATTCTTGGTGGGAAACAACCGGTCTCGGGCTCGACCCATCTCGCGTCCTCCGAGGCCGGCGAGCCGCTCGTCAATGGCGCGCCGGCGGCGACCGTATGGTATAAATTCACCGCCGTCTCGAGCGGAACCGCGAGCCTGAGCCTGAACGGCGGGGGAGGACAAGCGGGCCTCAACGTCTATACCGGCCCCTCGGTGAACGCGCTGACTGAAGTGGCCGCCGGCAGTCTGGCTACCTTTAGCATGAACTCGGGAGTTACCTACTATGTCCGCGTTTATGCAATCGTGAGTCCGGGCAGTTTTTTGATTTATACATATTCACTGTAAAAATGATGGATTCGAGCATTAGGATTTGCTAAAATCCAAATGAAATCCACTCGAATAGCGCTTGACATCCCCCCCTCCGCGGATTATTAGCATAGTGTTAGGATTATTAATCTTTCGTTCGGCCTCCCCGCATTTTTGCGCCAGGAATCCGGGAGTAGGGATGTGAGAGGCTTTATACGAGTTGCGTTTTGAAACGCTTTCGCGGCCAGCCGTTTCTTTTTAATGCAGGTTGCTCGATGCATAACACCACCTCCCAGCGCTTTGAGATAAAATATATTATCTCCGAAGCCATGTCGCACCAGATTCTCCAATATATGGAGCCTTATGTGACGGCGGATGAGCACACCCGCTGGGGCGAAGCGTATCCGGTCAACAGCCTTTATCTCGATAGCGATTCGCTGCGGCTCTATTGGAGTTCGCGAACGGGAGAAAAGAATCGCATGAAGCTGCGAATACGCAGCTATACGGACCAGCCCGAAGACCCGGTTTCTTTTGAGATCAAGCGCCGCGTGGATCAGGTGATTCTGAAACAAAGAGCCTTCCTGGAGCGCGAAGCGGTGGAAATGCTCTTTCGGGGCGAGGACATTCCTTCCAGCGCCTTTATCGGTTCCAACGACGAGGATTGCCATAACTTCTTTCAGTTTCGCGATTACATGGAAGGCCTGAGCGCCAAACCCCAATGCATGGTGCGCTACGAACGCGAAGCCTATATGAGCGACCTCGAGGAACCGGTTCGGATCACCTTCGACCGCGAGTTAGCCGGGTTGCGCATGGAGTCTTATGATCCTTCGGTTTGGAGCTATGGCTCGCACTGGACGAGCGTGGACACCGGGGGCGTGATTCTGGAAATCAAGTTCACCGATACCTTTCCTTATTGGGTTCGCAATATCATTCAGCGCTTTCAATTGCCGCGCGATTCCTATGCAAAATATGTGGCCGTCATGGACGCCATGAAGCGCGAAGGGCGGCTCATTAATACGGTTGCCCAAGCGAATGAAGATCCGATGTGGAGCGTGCCGGTATGATGCGGGAGATCGTTGACTGGGTGGTGATGGGCAGTTCGTCGAACACCGACGCGATGGGAAACAACCTCACGCTCGTCCTGATCGCGCTGTTGGTGGCGTTCGTGTTCGGACAGATGGCCGCGTGGCTCTATATCTACACGCATCAGGGGGTGTCGTATTCCCGGTCCTTCACGCAATCCATCGTGTTGCTGACGATTATCGTGACGCTGGCCATGCTGGTCATCGGCAACAATATTGTCATTGCCTTCGGCCTGATCGGCGCGCTCAGCGTCATCCGCTTCCGGAATATCCTGAAGGATACACGCGACACGGCGTTCGTTTTCTATGCGCTCATCATCGGAATGGCCGCCGGCACGCGGAATTTCCATCTGGCCCTGATTGGCGCCATCGTCTTTTCGGCAACGCTGTTATATTTTCATTGGACCGGCTTCGGCGGGCGCAACACCGGCGACGGTTTCCTGCGCTTCCGGATTCAGACGGGCGAAGCGGGGCTGCAAGACGTCCAGCAATTACTCTCGCGCCATTGCCATTCGATCAGCCTGACGTCGCAGCGCTTTCATGAAGCCGGCGACGGCGAGATCGCCTACCGGTTGACGATGCGCGATCCGGGCCGAAGCGAAGAAATGGTGCGCGATCTTCATACGATCTCCGGCGTCTCGAAAGTCAATTTTGTGTTGCACGAGGAACAGGCTGAAATATGAGTGGATCAACCGGCAATGGAAATGGGCGCCAGATTTCAGAGCCCCTCGTCCGCCGCTTCAAGCGATTCGGGCAGCGGACGGCGCCTGCAATCGTGTGGGTATCGGCCATCGGCGTGGCGCTGATATTAATGCGGTCGCAGATTCATCAGATTGCCACGGTGGGCATCGTTGAGTGCCGCGACATGGTCGTGGCGCCCCTGGAGTCGGGAAAACTGGCTGCGGTGGCCGTTGAACTCTTCGATCACGTCCAAAAAGGCGCGGTGGTGGCCGTTCTCGACGATACGATGCTCAAATCTCAAATCAACACGGCGCACGCCGAGCTCCAGCGGCTGCGCGCTGAGATTGAAGCCACGCGCGACAAATACACGTTGGACATACGAGTCATCAATGAAACGGAGGCGCGGCGGGCGACGGACGACCGCCGGCGCTTTGATATCAACGCCGAGACCGCGCGCATAGACCTGATTGACCGGATGGTTCAGCAGGAAGCGGACCAGGTGACGCTGGCCCGGCTGAAAATCAGCCTGGACCGGCAGGAAAAACTGATGACCGAAAACATCATCGCGCGCGACCTTTATGATAATCTGCGGCTTGAATATGAAGCATTGCGAACAAAAACTCAGGAAAATGAAAAAGCGATCGCCTTCGCCAAGCAACGGCTCAATGAATCCACGCGCCGCCTGCACGAACGGATAGATGCGCACGCGCTTGCGACCAGCGATACGCTATGGGCGCCGCTGGTCGAGGCCGTCAAAGTTCAAGAGGCGCGCATCGCTGAATTATCGGAGCGCGCCCGCGGATTGGTGCTGCGCGCGCCCATCGCCGGCTCGGTATCCAGCATCGTGCGCCAGGCCGGAGAAGTGGCGTCGGCCGGCCAGCCCATCATAACCCTCAACGCTCCCAACTCGATGCGTGTGGTGGCTTATATTGATGAACGCGCGGCCCATGGCATAAAAGTCGGCTCGCCCGTTGAGATGGCTTCCCGGCGTTATCCGAGGGAGGTGATTCAGGCTAAAGTCTCCAAGGTCGGCGCCAAGATCGAAAGCTATCCGTTGCGGTTGATGAGCGCCCCCAATTTTCTGCGCTATGGGCTGGCGATCAGCATCGAGGGAATTCCCAACGGACGCTTTATTCCCGGCGAAGTGCTGGATCTGCGCGTGCGGACGGAAACAAGCGGCTAAAGGCAAGATACATCGGGCTTGCGCTTGAATCTTGCGGATGAAAGAACGGGCGGAGCGCAGGCCGGCATCCAGCGTCCCAGCCGGCAATGCCAAGGAGATCCCTATGCGCAGCGTCCGGTGTCTCCCCATCGTTCCGGGAATATATATGTGGATGCGAGGAGGGGCGGCTTGTCTGCTTGCCGCGCTGCTCTTGATCGGCGCCGCCCCTGCCAATGCGCAGATCCTGATCAATGAAATCATGGCGTTGAGCACGGGAGGATTCCTCGACGAGGACCGGGATTCTTCCGACTGGATCGAACTCTTCAACGCCTCCGTTTCCCCGGTCAACCTGGATGGATGGTTTCTGACCGATGACAGCTCGAATCTGAGCAAATGGCGATTCCCCTCCGCTACAATCGAGCCGGGCGGATTCCTCATTGTTTTCGCCTCCGGCAAAAATCGGGCCGTCGCGGGCGGCGAACTGCATACGAATTTTCAACTGGATGACACCGGCGAATATCTCGCTCTCGTTCGCGGCGATGGATCGGTGGCCGATGAGTATGCGCCGCGATACCCGCCGCAGGTAGCGGGCGTTGCCTACGGACGGGCGCAGCGGGCGGCGTCCCTGGTGAAGCCGGGGAGCGCCGGGCGCTGGCTCGTGCCGTCGGCGGGCGACGCCGGATCGGCCTGGAAAGACGACATTCTGTTCGATGACTCGCATTGGACGACAGGCGTCGCCGGCTTTGGATTCGGCCCTGATTATATCGGGCTCAAAGTCACCTGCTACAAGGCAAATATCACCGTTAGCAATCTGACCGTCGCCCAGTCCGTGACCAGCACCCCGGCGCGCAGAAGTTCCGAGGCCAGCGAGATCGCCCCGTATATCAACTATTTCAACACCCAGTCCCTTGGACACTTCAGCGCCGACCGCACTTTTCCGGGGTTGATCATGGGGCAAAATGTGGATGACTTTGTCGTCCTGGTCACCGGCTCTATTTTGATTCCCGAAGCGGGGCAGTGGACGTTTGGGGTCAACAGCGATGACGGTTTT
The DNA here is from genome assembly GCA_026398575.1 of Candidatus Sumerlaeota bacterium. The sequence continues at coordinate 7,093 of JAPLSP010000285.1, forward strand.
GGCGCGGAACTCAAGCGTGGGGGCATAACTTATAGTTTCAGTTTTCCCAATCCCAAAGGTCCTTCGGACATATTGCAGACCTTCCTACTCCCTGCGCCGGGCCTGTATGATCTCAGGATTGTATATTATGATCGCGGCGGCGGGGCCGAGTTTGAATTCTTTGCCGCCAAAGGCGCTTTTGCCGCATTTAATGCAGCCGCCTTTCATCTCGTAGGCGATACCGCCAACGGCGGGCTTCCGGTGTTTGCGACCTCCGACACCCCGGCGCTGAAAACGGCCATGTACGGCGTGAACGCTTCGCTCTGGAGCCGCTTCCCGTTCAATGTCGAAGAACCGGATGCGTATGACCTGCTGCGGCTCAAGATGCGATACGCCGATGGTTTCGCCGCTTACCTGAACGGGACCGAAGTGGCGCGCCGGAATGCGCCGGCCACACTGCCCTGGAATGCGGCCGCAGTCGCAGACCGTCCAGTCACCGCTGGCGTGGCTTCGGAAGAAATCAACATTCAGGCTTATCTGCACGCCCTGACTACGGGGACAAATATCCTGGCGATTCAAGGCTTGAACGATAGCCCCCTGGGCGAGATGTTCCGCGTGGAGCCGGAACTGCTGGCCGCAAGCGCTTATGGCCCCCTGCAATATCTGGCGCCCCCGACGCCCGGCTCTCTCAACGAAACCGGCACGCTGGGTCTGGTTGAAAATGTTGTCTTCAGCCATGCGCGGGGCTTTTGCAGCGCCCCATTCGCTTTGACACTCACCTGCCCGACCACCGACTCGCAAATCTATTATACCATTAACGGCAGCGAGCCGACCGCCGTCACGGGAACGACCTATACCGCTCCCATCCAGACGACGGGCACCTGCATGGTCCGCGCCGTGGCCTTCAAGCCCGGCTGGCTCTCATCCCGCATGGAGACGCACACCTATATATTTGTGGCCGACGTTGTCACCCAGTCGCCCACCGGGCAGCGCCCGGGACCGGATTGGCCGAATCCGGGAACGGTGAACACGCAGATCATTGACTATGGAATGGACCCGGACGTGGTGAACAACGCGCAATACTCCAGCCTGATGGATGACGCGCTGCTCGCTATCCCCGCCCTTTCGCTGGTCACGGACCAGCGCAATTTATTCACCACCGCCACGGGCATCTACGTCAACGCCAGTCAGGATGGCCGCGCCTGGGAGCGCCCCGCCTCGCTCGAACTGATCAACCCCGACGGGCAGCCGGGTTTCCAGATCAATTTTGGCCTGCGGATTCGCGGCGGATACAGCCGCAACGGTAACTGTCCCAAACACTCTTTCCGCTGTTTTTTCCGTTCCGATTATGGCGACGGACACTTGAAGTATCCGCTGTTCGATCAAGAAGGGCCTTCCGAATTCGAAAAGGTTGATATCAAAACCGCTCAGAACTACTCCTGGAGTTTTGATGGCAGCCAGGGCTTTCTCAACACGATGAATCGCGACGTATTTTCGCGCGACAAGCAACGCGATCTCGGCGATCCATATACCCGAGGCCGCTATTATCATCTTTACCTCAACGGGCAGTACTGGGGGCTCTATTATACGCAGGAGCGCTGCGACTCTTACTTTGCAAAGACTTATTTCGGCGGAGATACCGGGGACTACGACATCGTCAAAATCGAAAGAGAGGGAAGCTATCAGATCATCGTTTCCGATGGCAACCTGGCGGCCTATCAGCGCCTCTACAACGCCGTCCTGCCCGGATTCACGACCAACACCGCCGCGTACTTCCAGTTGCAGGGCCTGAATCCGGACGGCACGCGCAAGCCATCCTACGAGCGCCAGATAGATCCCGAGAATCTGGCCGATTACATGATGGTCATCTACTATACCGGGAATTTCGACACGCCCATTTCCGACTTCCTCGCCAATAGCAAGCCCAACAATCTGTATGCGGTTTACAATCGCAACAACCCGGACGGCTGGAAGTTCTTCGCTCACGATTGCGAGCACACGCTGCACGACGCCACGGTCAAAAGCGGCGCGGGCATAGACCGGACAGGGCTTTATATGACCTCGCCCACGTGCCCCGTGCAGTACTTCAATCCGCAGTGGCTGCATCAGCAATTGGCCACGAACGCCGAGTATCGCCTCAAGTTCGCCGATCGTGTATATCGGGCCTTCTTCAATAATGGCCCTTTGACGCCGGCCAGCGCCATCAGCTCCTTCATGAACCGCGCCAACCAGATTCAGTGGGCCATTATCGGAGAATCGGCCCGCTGGGGAGACGCCAAGGTGGCGACGCCGCGCACCAAGAATGTGGATTGGGTGACGGCCATCAACCGGGTGGTCAACACCGTCCTGCCGACGCGCACGCAGGTGGTCTTGAACCAGTTCATCGCCAAAGGATGGTATCCCTCCAATGCCGCGCCGGTGTTGACGCCGCAGGGGGGACTCATCACGCGGGGGAGCGCGGTGACGATGTCGGCGACGTCAGGGACAATCTACTACACATTGGATGGTTCGGACCCGCGCGCGATCGGGGGCGCGATCGGCGCATCCGCTCTGGTTTATAATCCTACCTCGCCTCCCGTATTGTTGGATAGGACGACGATCAAGGCGCGCTCGCGATATGGCAGCATCTGGAGCGCGCTGAATGAGGCCAATTTCGAAATCCGCATCAATGCCGGCGATCTGATCATCACGGAAATTCTGGCCGATGCAAATAACGACGATACGAACAGGGAGTGGTTCGAGATTTTCAACACGACGAACCACGCCATTGACATCAACGGCCTGGCGATCGCGGACAATGGGACGGATCGCCACACGATCGCCGCGAGCGGACGGCTTTATATTGCGTCCAAAGGATATCTGGTCCTGGGCGCGACAACGGACACGGCGCTCAACGGCGGCGCGCCCGTCAACTACGGCTACGGCGCGGATATAACGCTGGGCAACGGCGGCGACGAGGTGGTTCTGCTTCAGGGATCGTCGGTGATTCATTCGGTGGGCTATGAAGAGTTCTCGACGGGAACATACGCGATCGTCACGCAATCTGCGGCGGGCGCGCATCAAGGCGCGGCGTTTGGCATGGCGGAAAACTACTGGTCCGGCCCGGTAAACTTCTGGATGGACCAGTATTCAAGCTACGGAACGAATGGCGACGTGGGCACGCCGGGCCGGGCGAATGACGCCGTGTACGTCGGCCCTGGCGCGGACAAGGCGGCGCCGAACCTGATCGAGGGGCGCTTCACGCGGGCCGATCGAATCGCGCTGCGATTCGATGAAGTCCTGAGCACGCCCACGGCCACGCTGGCGGCCAACTACGCGGTCGTGGGCGTGGGGGCGCCGCTCACGGCTGTCATGATGGATGAGACGCGGGTCGAGCTGCGGTTTGCCTCGGATTTTCAGTATGACCGTTGGTATTGCGTGAACGTAACGGGCGTGGCCGACCGATTGGGCAACGCGATCTCCGGAACGACGAGCGTGCTGGTTCAGCTGACGCTCCCGGCGCTGACGATCACGGAGCTGATGTACAATCCTCTGGGCGGCAGCGCGTTTGAGTTCATCGAACTCTATAACCGCGGCGCCGCAACGGTGAATCTCGAGGGCATGGTTTTCACCGACGGCTTCACCTACACGATCGGCGCGGGCGCAACGCTCGATCCGGGCCAATACCTTCTCGTTACGCCGTCGGATTCGGCTGGCAATTTCGCGGCGTTCCGCGCGCATTATGGCCTCGATGCTTCGGTGAAGATCATGGGCCCATACGCCGGGAACCTGTCAAACGCCGGCGAAGCGGTGACGCTGAAAACAAGTTCGTGGGGAGTGGAGATATTCTCTTTCGAGTATAGCGACGGACGCGGATGGCCTCCGGAGGCTGACGGCGGGGGTCATTCGATGATTCCGGTCGCGGGCGCGCAGGCCGGCGTCTCGAGCGAATCGCTGTACTATGGCGGCAACTGGCGCGCCTCGGCGTATATCAATGGCTCGCCGGGCGGTCCGGACCCCGAGCCGCCGGTTGATATCATGTTGAATGAATTCGCGGCACACACGGATTACATGGCGCCGCCGTATGATTCCAATGATTGGATCGAGCTCTATAATCCAACCACCGCGCCGATCACGCTGACGAACTACTATCTAAGCGATGACGTGACAAGCCCGGCCAAGTGGCGCATTCCGGACGGCACAGTCGTCCCGGCGCTTGGGCGGATCGTTCTGGATGAAATCCACGATTTCCATAATCCAATCACCGAAGGCTTCGGCCTCAACAAGGCAGGCGAGGATTTAGCGCTTTCCTATCTGGCTGGAGGCGCGGGCGACCGCATTGTGGACAGCGTGCGATTCAAAGGGCAGGAAAACGGCGTGACGCTGGGACGATATCAGGAGGGTGGTGGACCGGGTGGACTGGATGGACTGGAGGCGACGCGGCTTTGGTTCGCGATGGCGCCAACCTCCGGCACGGCAAATGTCGCGCCGAACGCGGATGTGGTCATCAGCGAAATCATGTATCATGGCGCCGCGGCGGATGAGGAAGAGGATGAGGATGAGCATGAGTATATCGAACTGCATAATCCGACGTCCTCGCCCATCAACCTCTACAATGCGACAGGCGGCTGGCGCATCAACGGCGGCGTGAACTACACCTTCCCGACGACGGCGACGCTGCCCG
>JAPLSP010000594.1 GCA_026398575.1 Candidatus Sumerlaeota bacterium
GCGGCTAACTTGGTTGCGAAGGTGGAATTAAAGCTATATCAACTTCCTTCCAATGGCGTGAATGATCCGGGACTGCAAATCTATAGAATAACAAGTAACTGGACCGACTAAGGGATCACAAGCATCAATTATCCTACAAGCGAGTTTTATAAGTCAGCAGGAACAACATCATTGGGATGGAATACTTATGACCTAACGGGCCTGTATAAGAATTGGCTAAATGGTGTTTGCACTAATTTTGGAATCGAACTGGTCGCGACACTGAATGATAACACAGTAAGGTGCATTGCCAGCGCGGATAACACGAGTTCGACCATCAGGCCAAAACTTGAGATTACGTTGAACGAACCGCCTGCGACGACGCCAACCCCGCATCCTACGCCGACATTGCGTCCAACGCCAACGCCCGGTCCGACGCCAACACCTTCAGTATTGGCCTTAGCCCTCTGGAATTTCGATGATGGCAATGACGTTGTAGATGGCGGCCTGGTTACGTCGGCGACCTTTATTGTTGGCGGCACGCTGGCGAACACATCCTTTACAAGCGGGAATCCAGCTTCCGGTTTCGCGCACTACAACACAGGGTGGGACACGGAGGCGCCGGATCCCGCTCGTTCATGGATGATATCCCTGGATACGACGGGCTATCAAGACATCGCGTTGGAATTCGACGAACGGCGCTCGAACACTGGCCCGCTGTCTTTTGTAGTTTATGTCAGCGGCAATGGAGGCGCGTCTTATACCACTGCGACTCTGCTGGTGCCAACGAATCTGGCTTTTGCGGCTACTCCAATGCATTTATTCGATTTCGCCTCCAAGACTATAATGAATAATAATCCGCAGACACGCATTCAAGTACGCGCCTATGGCGCATCTAACGCAATGGGGGCATGGCGCATAGATAACATCCGCGTCACGGGCAGGGCATTCCACGGCCCCACGCCCACGCCGCAGCCAACTCTGTCGCCGACGCCAAGGCCCACAGCGAGCCCGACGCCCAATGTAACGGCAACTCCGAGCCCCATACCGACAGCAAGCGCTTCCCCGACGCCAAGTCCTTCCGCATCACACACGCCTACACCTCTTCCGAGCATAGTCATCATCCAACCAGGACCAAGCAACGGGAAGGACGCATACTTTGGAACTGTATATGCCCAGAGCGGAACATACAAGGATGAAGGCATGCTGGTAGGAGGTTGGGGTGATTTCTATTATGCATTCCTTCAGTTTGATCTGACCACCGCGCCTGCGGCTAACTTGGTTGCGAAGGTGGAATTAAAGCTATATCAACTTCCTTCCAATGGCGTAAATGATCCAGGACTGCAAATCTACAGAATAACAAGTAACTGGACCGACTCAGGGATCACGAGCATCAATTATCCTACAAGCGAGTTCTATAAGGCTGCAGGAACAACATCATTGGGATGGAATACTTATGACCTAACGGGGCTTTATAAGAATTGGCTGAATGGCGATTGTACCAATTTTGGATTCGAACTGGTCGCGACACTAAATGATAACACGGTAAGGTGTATTGCCAGTGCGGATAACACAAGTGCGACCATCAGGCCAAAACTTGAAATCACATTGATCGAACCGCCTGAGATTACGCCAACCCCGCATGCGTCCCCAACGCCTCGACAATCCCCAACTCCGCAACCATCCGCAACGCCTACTCCTACAAATACACTGGAACTGCTTCGTGAGTATTTGGCCGGCAGAAGGATTCTGCCTCCTCAGAACTCGGATGCTAATGGCGACGGCCGGATTGATGCGGCTGATTTAATATGGATGCTGAATCATCTCACAACTTCAACGATTCCATTGCAGGATCAAGGACAGATACCTGCGAAACGCCGCTGGATTGAGCTTCCTCTGAACCGAAACGGTACTTCTCGGGACAGGTGACAAATCATATTAAATGCATGCTCACCTTCTTGTGGGTCGCCTTCAACTGCCTCTGCGCCGCGTGCGTTACGGACGGCAGCGCGTCGCGATACATCTACGATTGCAGTAATCGCCGCGAGGGAAAGCGCGTGCTGCCTTCAGGCGAAACCTTTGAACAGGCCGTTCTCTATCTTTATTCTGGAAGATGACTGCAACGCCTCCGGCATCTATGCGATCGCCGACGCGCTTTTGAACAATGACGGCTCGGCGGAACGGCGCACGGGGAATATTTCTTGCACGGGGCGGGTCAACGGCGCTATCTCCTTCAACGGCTCGACGGACTGCGTCACAGTTCTCATATCTTAGCGCCATTCAGGTCTGCCATCGAAAATGAACAAACGTTCCTGCTGCTTCTTAACTCTGCTCCTCGCTGCCGCCTGCTGGGTCGGCTGCCTCGCCGGTCAGTCTTCCCCCAAAGATCATCCAGCCGCAGCCCCACTCGAAAGCCGATCCCGCAAGCCTCTCATCGGCATTGCAAGCCTCACCGATGGCAATTACGTCCGCGCGATCAGGGAATCGGGCGCCATCCCCGTGATCCTTCCCAATGCGGATGGCAACGCCGCCATGGTTGACGAGTATCTCAACAGGCTCGACGGCTTGCTGATGCCGGGCGGCCCTGACATTCCACCATCGGAGTGGAACGAGCAGCCCCATCCCACCACCAAGGTTCTCGAGGATGACCGCTACCATTTCGAAAAGGCCCTTATCTCGGCGTGGATCAAACGAACCAGGAAACCACTTCTTGGAATTTGCCTTGGCAGTCAATGGATCAACGTCGCCCACGGAGGTTCACTCGTGCAGGATATCCCCTCGGAGTTCAGCGTGATCCATCGGGACACAACCCATTCCATCACGCTCGAAGCCGGTTCCAGACTGGCCGGCATATTCGGAGAAACGACCTTCGAAGTAAACTCCCGCCATCATCAGGCAGTCCGCAAGCTGGGCGAAGGTCTCCGGATCGTGGCGAAGAGCCCTGAGGGCATCGTCGAAGCGACCGAAACCACCGATCCCAATCGCTTTCTCTTCGGGGTCCAATGGCACCCTGAAAAATTGTTCTTCACAGATCCCCGCCAGCAAAAGATCTTCAAAGCATTCATTGATGCCGCATCCCAGCATAACTCGTAAATGGAGTCATTCATGTGGCAAGCAATGATGCATCCCAACATGATCCATACCCTGGCCATTGCGGGCTTGGTGCTTCTTCTGGGCTATGGCGTACGTCGCCTGGTGCCCATGCTGTGCCGATACAATATGCCAGCGCCGGTGGTGGGTGGACTGCTTGTGGCGTTGGGCATGCTTGGGGGCAACTCCGCCGGCCTCCCATTGCCCACATTCGATACTGCCCTGCGTCAACCCCTGATGATCGCTTTCTTTACCGCCATGGGCTTTGGCGCCAGTTTGAAATTATTGCGCCGTGGCGGTCCCCAGGTGGGGATCTTCGTATTGCTGGCGGCGGGTTATGCGGTGCTGCAGAACATCGTCGGGATTCTGGCGGTGGCGCCTTTTGGCATGCCGCCCTTGATGGGGGTTATATGCGGCTCCGTGGCGTTGACCGGAGGCCCTGCCACCGGAATGGCTTTTGCCGGTGATTTTGCCAAGGCCGGGGTGCCTGGGGCCGAGAGTCTGGTGATTGCCGCCGCCATGTTTGGCATTCTGGCAGGCGGAGTGTTCGGCGGTCCGCTCACCACCATGCTGGTGGATAGAGCCAAGCGTCGGCGCCAGAAACTGCAGGTGGGCCTGGTAACAGAGAGCGCCTTGAGCGCCGCCGAGGAGTTTCTGCCTGCGGAGAGTGACAGTGTTCCGTCTGCCGAGGATGCCGGCGCCTTTCGTTTGCTAAAAAATGTGGTGGCCATTCTCGTCTGCATGTGGGCAGGGGCCGGGGTCAGTCACCTTATCTCGGGATCGGGTATCACCCTGCCGGCCTATATCGGCGCCATGATGGTGGCGGCTTTGGTCCGCAACCTGGACGACCTCACAGGTTGGTTGAAACTCTCACAGCGTGTCATTGATGATGTCGGATATGTGGCGCTCTCCCTTTTTTTGGCCATGGCCTTGATGACCCTGCGCTTGTGGGATTTGGGTGGCCTGATGCTGCCTTTGGTGGTGGTTTTGGTGGTCCAGGCAATCCTGGTCGCTTTGGCCTGCCGCTATGTGGTTTTTCGGGCGATGGGCAGTGATTATGAGGCGGCGGTGATGAGCGGAGGATTTTTCGGCTTCATGCTGGGCACCATGGCCAATGCCATGGCGGTTATGGAGGCTATCGTTGAACGTTACGGCAAGGCGCCGCGGGCTTATCTCGTGGTACCTGTAGTGGGCGTCTTTTTCATTGACGTCATCAACGGCGTCATCATCACTATCTTCCTCAATATCATGCGCTAGGAGTCTGTCGGAGTACTCGATTATCCGAGGTTACCGACAGACTCTTGGAGAAAAAAAATGGCCAGTTGATTCAGTAGCCTGCTCAGGAGTTCATGTGACCGATGACCGCAAAACAAAATACACTGCTGTTGCTTATCGTGTTGGGGAGCGTGATGAATGTTCCCAGCGCGACTGTTGACCTTCAGGAGAACATCCTCCCCCTCGCCGGTACCTGGCAGTTCCGGCTCGATCCCCAAAATGTCGGCGTCGAAAAGAAGTGGTTTTCGGAAAAGTTGGACGACTCGGTGACCCTGCCGGGCACAACCGACACCAACCAGAAAGGCGTGCTCAAAGACGAACAGGCTGTTGATCGCCTCTCGCGAGTCTGGTATTGGAAAGGTCCTGCCTGGTATCAGCGCGAGGTGGCTATCCCTGACGCCTGGAAAGGCAAGCGGACTATCCTGCTGCTGGAGCGGACCAAGAACACCCGGGTGTGGGTTGATGACAGGGATTGCGGCGCCGATGACACACTCAGCGCTCCGCAGGTTTTCGACCTGACTGCGGCCATCACGCCCGGCCGTCATACGATTACCGTCTTGGTGGATAACGCCAAACTGCCGCCTGTCGGTCCGTCGCACGCGGTGGATGAACGGACGCAGTCCAACTGGAACGGCATCATTGGCAAGATGGAGTTGCGCGCCACGGACCCGGTCTGGCTCGAAGAGACGCAGGTCTATCCGGACGTGGACAACCGGCAGGCGACGATCCGGGCGGTGGTGGGCAACATCACCGGCAAGGCCGCATCGGGACGGATTGTGATCTCGGGCAAGAGCTGGAACGCGCCGGCATCCGTCGCGTTCCCCGCTCAATCCGCGGACATCAGCGCCCCCAAAGAAAAGAACGAGATCACCCTCACCTACAAACTGGGGCAGGAAGCTCCGCTTTGGGACGAGTTCCACCCGGCCCTGATCCGTTTGGCGGTTTCGCTGGAGGCGAACGCCGGTGAAAAACACTATGGCGACGAACGCATCGTCAACTTCGGCATGCGCAAATTCGTCCGGGACAGCAAGCGCCTGACGATCAACGGGCGAACGGTCTTCCTGCGGGGCCGGACGGATTCCTGCAATTACCCCCTGACTGGCTATGCGCCGATGGACAAGGCAGAGTGGATTCGGCTGCTGAAGATTGAGCAATCCTACGGTCTCAACCACTGCCGGTTTCACTCGTGGTTCCCTCCGGAAGCGGCGCTGGAGGCGGCCGACGAACTGGGCATGTACCTGGCGCCGGAGCTGCCCAACAAGAGCAGCCGTTTCGGTTCGTTGAAAGAACGGGAGGCCGGCGAACGCTACAACGTGGATTTCCTTGAAGTGGATAGCGCCACCTCTCACACGCCGCTGGCGAAGTATCTGCTGCGCGAAGGGACTCTGATCTTCAATGCCTACGGCAACCATCCTTCGTTCGCCATGTTCACCCTCGGCAATGAACTGGGCCGCTCGCCGGCCATGTATCAGATGGTCGCCTATTTCAAGGAGATTGATCCCCGCCGGCTCTATGCCCAGGGGAGCAACAACATGCACTGGGCGCCCAGCTTTGCCGAGGGCGACGACTTCTGGGTAACCTGCAAGACGGGCAAAGATCTTCCTGTTCGTGGCGCGTTCTTCCCGGCGGATTATCCCTATGGCCACATAGACTACCGGCCGCCTTCGACGATGGTTGATTACAGCGCATCAATCAAGGATGTGCCGGCGCCCATCATCAGTCATGAAATGGGCGAGTTCGAAGTGACGCCCGACTTTAGTGAAATCCCCAAATACACAGGTGTGCTCAAAGCGCGAAACCTGGAGATATTCCGCCAGCGGTTGAAGGACGCCAACATGCTGGATCTGTCGCACGACTTCATGCGAGCATCCGGCGCTCTGGCCGCCATTTGTCAGCGTGAGGACATCGAGGCCGCCTTGCGCACGCCCGGCTTCTCCGGTTTTCAATTGCTGGACCTGCAAGACTTTCCGGGGCAGGGGACGGCGCTGGTCGGGATGCTGAACGTGTTTATGGAGTCGAAGGGACTCATCGCGCCAGACAAGTGGCGGCAGTTTTGCTGCGAAACCGTCCCCCTGTTGCTGTTCGAGAAATTCACATGGACCACCGACGAAACCTTTACGGGGGAAATCAAGATCGCGCATTACGGCGCGGCCGATATCCCCAATGCCCGCGTGAGCTGGACCGTCTGCGGCAGCGAAGGTTCGGCGGTCGCGTCCGGCGCGCTGGGCCCGATGACGATCAAGCAGGGCGAAGTCTTTCCCGTCGGCTGGATGCGCGTCCCGCTAGACCGGTTCAAGGCGCCGAAGAAGTTGACAGTCACAGCGGCCATTGAGGGAACCTCGTATCGCAACGGGTATGATATCTGGGTCTATCCGCCGAAGGCCGATACGAGCGCGCCCGGGAATGTTCTGATCACCGGACGCTTGGACGCAGCGGCGCAAAAGCATCTGAACGGCGGCGGCAAGGTTCTGTTGTTTCCCCGGCATGACGAACTCAAGCACTGCGTGAAGGGCGCCTTCCAGACCGACTTCTGGTGCTGGCCGATGTTCGCGAAAGGCGCCATAGCGCGCGGGATCGAACCGGCGCCGGGCACCCAAGGCTTCCTTTGCGACCCGAAGCACCCGACGCTGGCGGACTTCCCGACCGAGTTTCACAGCAACTGGCAGTGGTGGCGCCTGGTGAAGAACGCCCGGCCGATCATCCTCGACGAGACCCCGGCAGACTATCGCCCGATCATCCATGTCATTGACAACTTTGCCCGCAATCACAAGCTGGGCCTGCTTTTTGAAAGCCGGGTTAGCCAGGGCAAACTGCTGGTCTGCGCGAGCGACCTGCCGGCCCTTCAGGCGCATCCCGAGGCGCGTCAACTGATGCACAGCCTGTTGCGGTATATTGATTCCCCGGCCTTCGCGCCCCAGGCGGAACTGGATGCTGGGCTGTTGAAGAAACTGTTGCCTGGAAAAGTGGTCAGCCATTAGGGCAAACCATAGTATGCGTTGTTTTAGAACTGCCCAGCACCATCCATATCCCTATGATCAAAAACTCATCCGGGCAAATCCGTATAAAAACTGAAATAGCCAAGGAAGAAACAACGATGAATCACACACTCACATGCCTTCTGGCGCTGTTGCTAGCGCTGCCGGCTGCACTTCACGCTGCCGAACCGCGACCGGATCAGTCGTTGGCGATGCAGCTCCACTTACCGGGAGCCATCGAGAGTAGTCTGGATGCGATCCCGCTGGGGAACGGGTTGTGTGGTGGTTTGCTTTGGGGCAAGGGCGCCAATGTTAATCTTTCGCTGGATCGCGGCGATTTGTGGGATCTACGTCCGCATCCGAGTTACACCAATCCCGACTTCACCTACAAGACCGTGGTGGAAATGGCGCATGCGAAACGCACCGCCGAGTTGAACGAGCAATATGCGAAAGCCAATGTCTTCCCGACGAAAGTTCCCGGCGCACGCCTGGTCGTCGAGTTGCCCGCCGGCGTCAGCATTGCCGGTTTTTCGCTCGATTTGCGACGCGCGATGGGTACGGCTGAACTGAGCGGCGCATCCGCGATCGACTGCTTCTTCAGCGACACCGCCCCGGTCGCGATGCTGAAATTTCCCGGCGCGCGTCCGATCTTCAAACTGGTCGGCAATCCGTGCTTCCAGAGCGGATTGGGGTTCGAGGAGGCCGAGGTCAAAAACACCGCGGACAGTTCCTCGCTGTTGCAGAAGGTCGGCGGCGATTTTAGTTTTGCCATTCATGTGCAAGCGCAGCCGCTGAAAGATGGTTCGATTCTGGCCATCAGCATCGTCACCAGCCGCGATGACAAGGATCCGCTCGCGTTGGCTCGCAAACGGACGGCCGCCGCCCTGGCCAAAGGCTACGAACCGCTGCGACAGGAACACGAGGCGTGGTGGGCGAAATTCTGGGCGAAGTCTTCCGTGCAGATTCCCGACCCGGCGATTCAGTTGCATTACAATCTGGCGCAATACTACTATGGCGCGGCCTCCCGCCGCGGTGCGCCGCCGATCCCGTTGCAAGGCGTCTGGACTTCCGACAACGGCAAACTGCCGCCGTGGCGGGGCGATTATCATCACGACCTGAACACCGAGTTGACCTACTGGGCCTATCTGAACTCCGGGCGCTTCGATCAGGGGCTGAGCTTCATTGAGTTCATGTGGTCGCTCAAGCCGGCGCACGAGGAGTTCGCGCGCAAGTTTATCGGCGTGCCCGCAGGCCACGTCGTGCCGGGCGTAATGGCATTGGACGGCAAGCCGATGGGGAGCTGGTTTCCCTACACGCTCTCGACCACGATGGGCGCGTGGGTGGCGCAGAGTTTTCATCTGCACTGGCGCTACACGATGGACAAGACATTTCTGGCGGAGCGGGCGTATCCGTATTGCGCTGGCATCGGGGAGGCGCTGCTAGGGTTGATGAAACCGGATGGAAAAACGGGCAAGCTCAAGCTCCCTTTGTCAACCTCGCCGGAAATGCACAACAACACGCAGGCCGCCTGGTTCACACCGAACAGCAACAACGATCTCGCGATCCTCCGCTGGTTGTTCGCCGCCAACGAGGAGATGGCAAGCGCACTCGGGTGGCGCGACGATGCCGGGAAATGGAAGACCGCGCTGCTGAACCTCGATGAGTTGGCCGTCGAAGGCGACGCCGGCGCGTTGCGCCTGTCGCGCGACGAATCCCAGACCACGTCGCATCGGCATTTTGCGCACCTCATGGCGATTTATCCGCTGGGCATCCTGAATCTCGAAGGAACCGACCGCGACCGCGCCATCATTGACGCCTCGCTCCAACAACTGGAGCGCTTGGGCGACAAGGCGTACTGCGGTTACTCACACGCATGGCGGGCCTGCATGATGGCGCGGGCCGGCCGGCCGGAGCAGGCGCTGGAGTCGCTTCTCAAATATC
>JAPLSP010000032.1 GCA_026398575.1 Candidatus Sumerlaeota bacterium
TTGCTGCCGCTTTAGCTACGCCAATCTTGTAGATCATGGAAGCTACAGCGGCAGCAAGCAACCGCACTCCAAATGCTGGCGCTGTTTCCGAGTGCATTGTTTTCATCCCTTATGCATTAATACGTGATCGTAGTTCCGAGGCAGAGTACTAAAGCTCACACGCAAGGCGCCAAAGACGAGTTGCTGAGTCCCAAACGTCCCTTTCCAGCGCCGGAGCGGGTGGGCGATTGGTCAGCGTGGTTGATGCAAGGTCTGAGCGAGGAAGAGCTGGATCGAATCCGCCAAAACACGCGCACAGGCCGGCCAAGCGGGGAGGAGTCTTTCATAGAAAAACTGGAGCGGCTACTAAAACGCCTCCTGCGCCCCATGAAACGAGGCCCCAAGACAAAGCAAAATGAAGAAAACCAATTATTTTAATAACTTGTCCCCGTAATTATTTTCCCTTGACGAAAACTTATCATGGATGTCCCCGAAATTCCGAAATTGCAAAGCGACAAAAGAGGCCGAAGACTAAACTTTTTGAATTCAAGATTAAAGGGCTTAGTTAGCGCCATTCAGGTCTGATCCTTTCGGCACTTTCGGCAAGGCTTATGTTTCAACCTCTGGTGGCAGCATGAAAACATTAACGCAGTGGTTCACAGGCCGTGCTTATTCAACGACGCTCTTGATGTGTTGCGTCTTGAGTCTTGTTTCGCCGGGGGCTGAGGAGGGAAGTCCCAGGCCGGCTGTCCTGCCAACGAGCGGCGCGCCTCAATCGGCGCCGCCGCGCGCGGTGTGCACTTTTGAAAGCATCGGCCTGTATTGGACTCCTGCCGATGGCGCGGAAGACAGGAAGTGCCGCGTTCAGTATCGCATCGCCGGAAGCCAGGCATGGCGTGAAGCTTTGCCGATGTGGTTCGACAAGCGTATCGGCGAGTATCGCGGCAGCATCGTGCAACTGCGCAGCGGAACCCAGTATGAAGTGCGGCTCGAACTCACGGGCAGCGGAACATCGGCTGAATTGAAAGCGACGACGTGGAACGAATCGTTCCCGATTGCCATGACTGTCGAAGTCGGGGACATGAAAGGCAGGACGTTGGTGGTGGATCAATCGGGCGCCGCCGGCGGCTATGTGCTCTACACGCATCGCGCGGGCGCGCCCACCGCGATGCTCGATGGCGCGGATTCTGTGGATCAGTGCGTGGAAGTGAAAGCTTCGTTCGTGATTCTGCGTGAACTCACGATCCGCGCGCCGAAGATCCATGGCATCGTGCTTGGCCAGGATTCGCACGACGTAGTCATCGAAGGCTGCGACATCAGCGGCTGGGGGCGCATCGAAAAGGATGGCTGGGGTGTGGACTACGATTCGGCGGTGTTCTCCAGGTTCCAGCCGTTGAAGCGCGTGATCATCCAGCGCAATCGCATGCACGATCCCCGCTCGAATGCGAATTGCTGGCAGGAGTTCCGGGAAGGCGGCGAGCGCTACCATCCCAAAGGACCGCAGGCGATCTTCTTCAGCAATTCCGAAGGGAACAATGTGCTTCGCTACAACGAATTCACCACGGATGATCGGCATTTCTGCAACGATATCTTCGGGGGCGAGAACAACAAAAGTTTGCGCGGTTATCCGGGCACGGATTCCGACGTTTACGGCAATCGCGTCGAAGGCTGCTGGGACGATGGTCTGGAGATCGAAGGCGGGGGCTGCAACGTGCGCGTGTGGGGCAACTACATAGACCGGACGATGGTGAAAATCGCCATCGCGGGAATGTCCGTCGGCCCGGCGTATCTCTTCCGCAATGTCGCCGGAACCAGCCGCTTCGGGCGCCAGGGATGGGGCGGCGGAACCTTCATCAAGATGGGCCACGCGCCGCTCACGGGCGGTGGCCGCGCTTACATTTTCCACAACACCATCCTGCAACCCAAGGGTCCGCCGCAGGCGCCCGATACGATCGGCTGCGACGAAGGCTTCGCTCAAAGCGGCGGCCCCGAATTGCTCGGCGTCGTGTCGCGCAACAACATCCTGCACATCCGCAAAGTCGGCGGCAGCTCCATTCGCGACGCATCGAAAGCGCCGGCGCACGACTACGACTATGACTTGTTGTCGGGCAAAGTGGTATCGGCCGGTTCACCCGAACCGCATGGCATAAAGGGCGTGCCGATCTACGCGCCGAATCGTGTGGCGGGCGACTTTTCGCTTGATCCGGGCAGTCCGGGCTTCGATGCCGGCGAGGTGATTCCGAACTTCAACGATGGATTCGCGGGCAAAGCTCCCGACGTGGGCGCCTTCGAAGCGGGAGCGCCGCCAATGGAGTTCGGCGTCAAGGCGTATATGCGTCATTGAGTGAAGGTCAGGGGTCAGGTGGTTGAGGGGGTTAAGGGGCTAACCGATCCACTTGGAATTTTATTCGTTGACGCGATTTCAACGCTGCACAATATTGCCGCCGTTCGATTGCGAAAGGACGAACTCACATGAGACAAGAAGGAATGCCGGGGCTTTCAAGACGGGGATATCTGGCGGCGCAGGCGGCGATGCTGGCCGGGCTGGCCGCGCCCGCGGGCGCGCTCTTTGCGGCGGAAGAAAAGTCGGCGCAAGACAAGCCGCGAACGCAGGATGAGAAAGCGTCAGGTGGCAAGCCTGCAAACGCCACTGCGCCAGGCGACAAGCCGGCAAACGTCCATGCGCCGGGCGATAAGCCGTCGCGGCAGCTGCGGATCGGCGTTGCCACGCTGGGCTTTGCCGACCGCACGAATGCGGCGCTCGCCAAGGAATTGTCCGCGGCGGGCATCCGCCTCATCCAACTCTTCCTCGCCCAAACCGACAGCAAATTCTGGAAGTACAACGGCTACTCGGACGTTTCGAGCCTGACGCCCGCGCGCTGCCGCGAGATCGCCGCGCCCTACCGCGGCGCCGGAATCGAGATTCACAGCATCGCCGTCTATACGAACCTCATCCATCCCGATGAAGCCGAGCGCAAGGCCGCCCTCGACTACTTCGCCGCGATGATGGACATCGGCGGTCACATGGGCGTCCGCGCGTTCATCACCGAGGCGGGGCACTACCAGGACCCCAAGGCGCCCGCGCCCCCCATCGCGCTCGAGTTTCAGGACGCCGTCTGGCCGCGCATGATCGCCACGGCCCGCCAGCTCGCCGCGCTCGCCGGGCAGCGCGACGCCAAAGTTTTGTTCGAGCCGTTCTATCGCGGCTTCCTCGCCAGCGCCAAGCGGCTGCGCCTCGCCGCCGGTTCGCCGCCGGCGCCGCCGGGGTCAGACCTTGATTCCATTACTTCTAGAAATGTAGCTGTCACAGCCGACTCACGCATTACCCAATCCTTTGATCTTCTTCACATTTCCCGGAGGCAGGTAGTTCTGCCCGGTTACGACGCTTTGTCCGGTCTTCTGTTCCAACTCAAGGCGGGCGCCCTTGGCGATGGCGCCGCCGGACTTGGCGGCATCCTTGTTTTCGTCCATGCCGGTAGCGTTATGTCTTTCGGCGATCTGACGTGTGGATAATTCAGCCAACGCAGTGAAAATCTGTTCCACTTTTCGCTGCGCCCATGCTTCTGCCAAAGCTCGCGGGCGCGATCTATTGCCCGAGCCGGGTCGGACATTTCCTGCATGCGCTCGTAGCCGACTTTGGCAAGCCAGAGCTTGATCGGCTCGGCAAGATTTTCATGGCAGGTCCTTGATATTGGCCAATGCTTGTAAGACATACGAAAAACTCGAGTACAAAAGGTGAAGTCCGAAGCGCCGGGGTGCAATCCAGAATTCCGATGCCCGCCGCCACCACCGGGCCTTGTGCCGGTGGAGCGATGATTCTGCGCTAGAAACGCGTGCCCCTATCATCCGCCGCCACCACCGGGCCTTGTGCCGGTGGAGCGATGATTATCTTTGCAGGCTGTGATTTTAGCCTTCAATCACGGGCCTTGTGCCGGTGGAGCGATGATTATCTTTGCAGGCTGTGATTTTAGCCTTCAATCATAGCTCCACTGGCACAAGGCCCAGTGGTGGCGACGAGAGAAAAGCGGTCATTTCTAGCGCAAAATCACCGCTCCACCGGCACAAGGCCCGGTGGTGGTGGCGAATTTCGGCGAATACAGGTCCGGAATTCTGGAGTGCACCCGAAGCGCCGAATTACAACTGCGAGGTCATGGCATGGTCCCGGCAGATTCCACGCAAACGTTTCCTAATTGGGCCGATTGGATGCGAATGTCAAGAGCTTTTTCGCGCCAACCTGTCGCAAATTTCATTTCGGGGACAGGTTATTAAATTCACCTCCTTTGTTGTGCGATCATTGGGTTCTTTTCAGTTTCGCGATTCTCCCCGGCAATTATCCGGCGAATGCCTGGCGATGAGATTCTTCACTTTCCTTTCTTCGTTTTGGCCGCGTTCATGTGATGCCGAATGACTTTGATATCGTTCTTCTGCGGCGCGCCGGGCGTGCTGCGGCCGTCGGTGATTACTTTCTCCAGTTGAGCGCTCATCTCTTCCACGCGCTTGGGCTCGGCGGCGGCGAGGTTCTTCGTTTCGCCGATGTCGGTGTCGAGGTTGTAGAGTTGCGCGTCGGTCTTGGCTGCCGGATCGGCGGCAAGGATGAGTTTCCACGGACCGGAGCGGAAGCCCGGGACACCGCTGGCGGCGCAGCTGACGGCGTGTTGGCGGATCGGCTTATCTTCACCTTTCAGGAGCGAAACGAAACTGAAACTGTCTTCGCCCGCGTTGTCAGGAAGTTTGGCGCCGAAAATATCGGCGAGCGTGGCCATGATGTCGGCCTGATGTACGAGCTGGCCGCACACGCTGCCGGGCTTCACCACGCCGGGCCAGCGGACGATGAAAGGCTCGCGATGGCCGCCCTCATAAACCGACGTCTTGTATCCCCGCAGCGGGCCGCTGGGATAGTGGCCCTGCTTTTCGAGTTCGGCGGCGCCGGTATAGGCCGCCTTCCCGTTGTCGCCGGTGAAGAGGACCAGCGTGTTGTCCGCCATGCCGCTCTTATCGAGCGCCTCCAGGACACGGCCAACGACGGCGTCCGTTTCCATCAGGAAGTCGGCATAGACCCCGAGTCCGCTTTTCCCCTTCCATGCTTCGTTCACCGCCAATGGCTCATGCGGCGAGGTGAGCGGCATGTAAAGCAGGAAAGGCGCCTTTTGCTCCGCGCAACGCTGGATGCATGCGCACGCCCGGTCGCCGAGCGTGGGCAGGATTGCTTCGAGTTTCCAGTCCTTCAACGCCGGGCCGGGCAGACTGGCGAGCTGGGGGTTCCTCGTCAACAGGCGGGCCGGCAGGAATTCCGAAGGGATGCCGACGGTGCGGTTGTTCTCGATGAAGCAATACGGCGGCCAGTTCGGCACGTCGGTCCCAAAGTAGCTGTCGAACCCGCGCGTGGTCGGTCCGCCCGGGATGGGCTTGGAAAAGATCTCGCGCCAGGCGGCCAGATTTTCCGGCGGGGTGACGCGCGCTTCGTCGTCCTTGCCATCTTTGGGCGGACCTTGCAGGAGTTTGCGTTGGCCGGGTTCGACGGGCCAGTCCCAGCCGAGATGCCACTTGCCGATGCAGGCGGTTTGATAGCCTTGCTGTTTTGCCAGACTGGCGATGGTGAGCCGGTCGGAGGCGATCAACGGCTCGCCGAAGACGCCCACGATGCCTTGCTGCAGCCGCGAGCGCCAATGATAGCGCCCGGTCAGCAAGGCATAGCGCGACGGCGAGCAGACGCCGGAGGACGAATGCCCGTCGGTGAAGCGCATGCCCTGTTTGGCGAGGCGGTCAATGCAGGGCGTGGGAATTTTCCCACGCTGAGGATTATAGCATTGCACGTCTCCGTAGCCGATGTCGTCAGCGAGGATGATGATGATGTTGGGCTTGCCAGCGGGCTTCGGGGCATCGGCGGCGTGTAGCGCGGTCAGCGGCGCCAGCAGCAGGACGGTGAGGAGGAGGGTGATTGCTGATTGTTGCCTCATACTCGGGCTCCTTTATTATGCAAGCATTGGCTCAATGACTGAAATATCGTAACACTGCCATCCGTCCGCCGTGTCATCGTTTTGTCGAGGACATCGGTTGTGGGCGGATGGAGCTGTTCTCCTGCGCGGGCGTGGCTGTCGAGGCGGTCACGGCGCCCTGCGCCTCGCCGCCCTGGGCCGCCGCCCGTTTGCGCGGTTGATAAAGTCTGATGAATTCGGCGATGCCGTCGGCCAGTTTCGCGGCCGTGGCTTTGATGTTTGCGCTTTTTCGGAATTCGGAGCCAAATTCAAGCTGGATGGCGCCGATGCCTTCGCGCTCGCCGCAGGTTCGGACGATATAACCACCGCCGTATCCGGATTTCTCAGGATCGTTGTTGGTGGGGAAAACCTTGATCCCCTGCGCGGCCAGAAGACCGCACAGACTCTCCGGGCCCGAATGCGCCTTCTCCCCCCATTGCTTCACCAGCCAACGATCAGTCCGGCCGCCTTGCGTGCCTCGGAAAACAGTGTTGGACGAGGTTCCCTGGCCGTGGATATCGAGCGCCAGGCCATAGCCAAACTCGCGGACCGCTTCCGTGCAATAGTTACCGAGCGCGCCGTGGTAGCCATCATAAACAGTCCGGGCTTTCGCATCCTCGACCGCTATCTCCGCCGGGCGATTGGCATCAATATACTTGCGGTGGAATTTGGCCACTACGTAGTAGGGCTTCTTGCCCAGCTTCCGTTCCAGCGCGGCCGACAGCTCGAATGCCAGTTGGTCAACATTGCTATCCCGGCTGGCCACAAAGCCGCGCGGACCCTTCTCCAATCCCTCCCCTTTTCGCGGGTCAACCCCGGGAATATCCTTCTGCCCGCCGTGAGGCGCGGACAGAATGATCGGCAGATTTCCTTTCTGGACGGCGATGAAATCATTCGCGTCCAAGCGCTGGGCCGTTGCGCACGCCGGGACCGCCGACAATGCCAGGCAAAGCAACGCCCGGATCAAACACCGCAATTTCAGGGACTCCCATCGCGCTGCGGAAGCAGGGATAATGGTTTTCATTGTGTGCTCTCCTGATCGGGGATAGTTAAAAATTCCTTTCTTGCTTGGGCGCTGGCGTTGGCGTTGGCGGGGTCCGTTGGCGGGGTCACAATTGACCTTTTAGAAAGCCCTATTGCTGATCATCCGTTACGATTGCCAAGCGTTTCGCCACGGCGGCGGCGGGAGACGCTTTGCCTGTTTGAAATTTCATGCGATCCTCAAGTTAAACACTCACCAACCAACAACCATTATTATTTGGATTCAAATCCTTGCCGGACTTTGCCGTCGAAGCCGATGATGGGCTGGGCGTTTTCCACTTTCCCCAACTCGCGGGAACCGGGCGCCGGTCCGTCGAGGCCAAGGTCCTCTTTCATGGCGGCGACGAGGGCTTGGAGTTGCTTGACGGTCTCCGGATTCGCGGCGGCGACATCGCTCGCTTCGCCGATGTCGGTTTTGAGATTGTAGAGTTTGGGCTTGCCGCCCGGATTCTTTTCGGGAGGCAGCTGGAGTTTCCAGTCGCCGTGCCGGACGGCTTCAAGCCGCAGGCCGCGATAATAGTAGAACGTATCGTGGGCGGGCTTCGCGTTTGCATCGCCGGCGAGGTGCGGCCAGATGTTGGCGCCATCAATCTTGCGGTCCGTAGGCGCTTTTCCGCCGGACAGCACGGCGAAGGTAGGCAGGATGTCGAACATGCCGGTGATGGCGTCGCACTCCGTGCCGGCGGGGACTTTGCCCGGCCACCACGCGATGGTGGGTTCGCGCATGCCGCCTTCGAGGGTGCTGCCCTTGAAGCCGCGCAGGGGCGCGTTCACTGCCCGCGGCGTGCCGCCGTTGTCGCTGGTGAAGATGACGAGGGTGCGCTCGGCCAGGCCGTGTTCGCGCAGAGCATCCAGGACGCGCCCGACGCTCCAGTCAACCTCCTCGACCCAATCCGAATAGATGCCGTGCGGCGATTTGCCCGCCCATTTCTTGCCGGGGTAGATCGGAAAATGAACGGCATTGTGCGCGAGATAGAGGAAGAAGGGCGCGGCCTTGCGCGCGGCGATGAACTGGAGAGCCTCATCGGTGTATAGCTCGACGAGCGATTGCTGGTCGTCGGGCAGGACGCGCTTGACCACAACGCCGTTGCGCAGGAGCGGAAGCGGCGGCTGTCCCTTCCCCGATCCCGGTCCCTTGGGGAGCGGCTTGCCCAGATCGCTTTTCACTCCGTCCTCCGCCGGCCCCATGTCGTTCGAGTACGGCAGGCCGAAGTGGCTGTCGAATCCCTGCCGCAGAGGGAGGAACTCGGGTTGGTCGCCCAGGTGCCATTTGCCGATGATGCCGGTGGCGTAGCCGGCGGCTTTGAGAACCTCGGCGACGGTGACCTCCTTGGGCGAGAGTCCGATGTCATTGCCCGGAAAGAGCACGTGCGGGATCGGCAGCGCGCGCTTCGGGTAGCAGCCGGTCATGAGCGCCGCGCGCGACGGAGAACAGACGGGCGCGGCGTAGAACGAAGTGAGTCTGCGTCCTTCTTTGGCCATGCGGTCTAGGTTCGGCGTGCGATTGATCTTCGAGCCAAACGGCCCGATGTCGGCGTAGCCCATGTCATCAATGTTGATGACAATAAAGTTCGGCTTGGCCGGCAGCGTCGTCTCGGCGGCGTGGAGCCCCGCCAACGAGGCCAGCAGCGCCAGCAGCAGTACGGCGCCGGTGATGATGTTTTGGAACAGGTTCATTTTGACTTGCCTCCCATGTTGATGAATTCCTCGCGGCTGAGGAAACCGTCCTTGTCAACGTCCCATTTTTCAGCGCGCGTCTTCGCAGCTTCCATATCAGACTGGCCGGCAAGGAACTCCTCGCGGCTCAGTTTGCCGTCGCCATTCTTGTCTTTCGTCTGAAACAGGGCGGCGCGATCCTGCACTGGATTGGCGCCGGCTGCGGCTGGCTTGCCTTTGCCGGGCTTGGCAGGTTCGGGGTTGGCGCAGGGCGGCAGCGTCGCGCTCCAGTCGAGCCATGCCTTGCTCAACCGCCCGGTCAACTCCGGCTTATCAGAGGCGAGGTCGCGCTTTTCGCCGATGTCATCGGCAAGGTTGAACAGTTGCAGCTTCGGCTGCCACTGATTGACGAGCAGTTTCCAGTCGCCCTCGCGGACGGCGCCGTTCTCGCCGTTTTTCCAGAATAGAATCGGGTGTGGCGCTACGGGTTTTTCGTCGGTCAGGAAGGGCAGCAGATTGACGCCGTCAAGCGCGACGCCGGCAGGGATGGGGGCGCCGGCGGCGGCGCAAAATGTGGGATAGAGGTCCATCGTGCTGACCGGCTGGCGATAAAGGCTGCCAGGTTTGAGCTTGGCCGGCCAGCGCAGGATGAACGGCTCGCGGATGCCGCCTTCGAGGAATTGTCCTTTGTGGCCGTTGAGCGGCCCGGCGCTGCCAGCGAGCGTACCGGACGTCCAATCTTTCGGCCAGAGGATAACCGGCATCTTGGCCGGGCCGTTGTCGCTTGTGAACACGACCAAGGTGTCTTCGGGCAGCGCAGCCAATACGCGGCCGATGTTTTCGTCCATCGAAGCGACCATGGCGGCGTAATAGTTCAGCGGCGGCGCCAGTTTATCGAAGCGCGCGGCGAGTTCTTTCTTCGCGTGGAACGGGCTGTGCACGGCGTTGAAGGCGAGGTAGAGGAAGAATGGCTTCGGGCCGCGCTTGTGTTTCTCGATGAATTCAACCGCGTGCCGGCCAATGCGGTCGGTCAGATATTCGTCGCCGGGTTGGTTCGGTCCCCAGACGCCCTGGACTTTGCCGGAGGCGTGCTCGGTGGCGCTGTCCACGCCGACGTAGTGGCCGCTCTTGTCCGGGAAATAATCCGCCTCCCAGTCAATCAGGTCGTGAATCTCGTCGAAGCAATCCTTCGCCTCCACGGGGATGTTCCATTTGCCAATGTGGCCGGTGAGGTAGCCAGCGGCTTTGAGCGCCTGCGGCAGCAGCTGGTGCTGGCCGAAGCCATACTTGGCGCGGTCGGTGTTCCACTGCATGCCGAAGCGCTGGTTGTAGGCGCCGGACATGATTCCGCAGCGGCTTGGCGCGCAGACGGGCGCGGTGACGTAACCCTCGGTGCAGCGGATGCCGTCCCGAGCGAGCGAGTCAATCGCCGGCGTCGGCGCGAGCGTGCCGCCGTAGCATCCAGGATCGCCATAGCCAAAGTCATCGGCAAGGATGAGAAGGATGTTGGGTCTGGCGTCTCTGGCTTCGGCGGCGGGGAGCGCGGCCAGCGGCGCCAGCAGCAGCAGGGCGGCAAGGGCAAGGGTGCGTTTCATTTGCGTTATCCTTTGGGTATTATTCCCGGCTATTTGTCGTCTTCGCAATCTCTTTCCTCGTCGCCATTGACAACACGCTATCGTCCGAACAAGCCGCGAAAAAATCCGTGATAATCCGCCCGATCCGCGTCATCCGTGTTCTATGCCAATCTGAATTCTTAAATTGACAACACGCTATCGTCCGAACAAGCCGCAAAAAGATCCGTGTTCTATGCCAATCTGAATTCTTAATCTGAAACATGGATGGAGAGATCGGGCGGCCTGCTTCGCATCGCTTGCGGCTATTTCTCATCTTCCTCCACGACGGGTCCTTTTTTAATCCGTTTGGGCGGAACATATTTATTGCTGTCGCCGGCGGCCCATGTAAGGTCAGCGCGAATGGCAGGGTCGTCGGCGTATATCTCCTTGCGCTGTTTTGCGTAGTCCACCAGGGCCTGCGCCAGATCCCGCACGATCGGGCGCGAGGCGGGCGCGGCAAAAATATTCTTCATCTCGAATGGGTCCTGATCGAGGTCGAGCAGGCACGGATCCGAGTCGGGCGAGACGATGAACTTGTATCGGCTGGTCGCCGCCATCAGCCACAGGCCGTTTGCATTGCGCGAGATCGTCACATTCTTCCAGCTCGCGGGCGCCTTGCCGGTGAGAAACAGCGCCGAGGCGTCGCGCCCCTCGTCGCCGCGTTGGTCGTCGCCGTCGCGCGGCGCGCCCATCAAAGCAAGGATCGTCGGCTTGAAATCCGTGTTGTTCAACGCCTCGTGAATCACCGTGCCGGGCTTGATCCTGCCGGGATACGACATGAGGAATGGAATGCGCGCCGAGCCTTCCAGCGGGATGCCCTTGTTGACGCGTCCGTGTTCGCCGCACATGTCGCCGTGGTCGGAGGTGAAGACGACGATCGTTCGCTCCGCCACGCCCGCCGCGCGCAACGCGGCAAGAATCTTGCCCACGTTGTCGTCAATGCACTTCACCATGCCGAAGTAGTGGCTCATGTTTTCCAGATGCGGTTTGGCCGGCGGCACGGCGCACAACGGAAGTCCCGCGCCCGGCTCCAAGGCGGAACGCGGCTGCTGGAATTTCAGATCGGCAAACATCGTGTCATACGGAGGGCGGACGGTGTTCGGCCCGTGAGGGTCGGGAATGCTCGTCACGAAGCAGAAGGGCTTGTCCTTGTGTTCCTTGATAAACTCCGCCGTCTTATCGGCGAGGAAATCCGTGGTGAACGATTTCTCGTCGGCGCCTTTGATGTTGTAGTTGTTGCCGCCCTTCACGCGCGGGCTTGTGGGAGTGTCTTCGAGTTGTTTGTAGTGGCCGCGGTTGAACATGTACTTGTTGTCCTCGAAGCCAAACTTCCGCGCCGGCCCCCAGCCCGGCTTGGCGGGGCCATCGAGATGCCACTTGCCGGCGTAACCGGTCATATAGCCGTTGCGGCGCAGCGTTTCGGCAAACGTCACGACGTTGTCGTTCATCGGCCGGTCGTTCACGTAGGCGTCGGTGTTCTGCGGATACCGCCCCGAGAAGAACGCCGCCCGCGACGGCGTGCAGACCGGCGACGCCGCATAGAACCGGTCGCAAAGCAGCCCGTTCTTAGCAATAGAATCAATGTGCGGCGTTTCAACCGCAATTCCCTCGCCCCAGACAAACGCCTGTTCCTTCGGCAGCAGCGCCCGATAGCAGCCCAGCGTGCGGAAGTTATGCTCATCCGTGACGATCACAACCAGATTCGGCTTCTCTCCGAGGTTTGGCTTATCCCCCGCCGCGGGCTTCGGCGCATCGGCGGCAAATGCGCCCGGCGCCAAAGCCAGCGCCCCGCCCGCAAGCGCAGACATGCGCAAGAAATCCAAGCGGTTGACGCGGGCGCCTGATCCTCCATTACCTTCTTCTGCTGCATGCTTCCCTGCATCGCGCATATTGTTCTCCATCGCTTGCCTTCCTTTCCTATCTAAGTTTAGCGCTGCATTATTTGCCTGCCAATCCCCAAAATTCCTAAATTCTGATCCCGACAACGCCGACAACGACCCCGACAACCGTTATGGTTGGCTTCCTGTGATTTTGAACACCCACGCATGTTCGCCGGAGAGGTTCGGCGGCGGTTCCAGGCGGAGGCCCGCATCCGTCATGGTCCACGCCACCTTGTCCGGGCTGCCGAGGAGGCTAACCGCGCTCACTTTCATGCCTTTGGTTTCCGTCAGCCTCAGCGGCATCGCCGGCTTGTTGAGCGAGATGGCATAGAGAACGCCGCCTTTTTGCGTGTAACGTATCTCGACGGGGCGCAGCGGAATCGCATGAGCGCGGGTTGGCATGGCCGCCTTGCCCTCGCCCTCGCCGGATGCTTTCCAGGGATGAGTCCCATAGATGGCCTCGCCGTTGATCCGCAGCCATTCGCCCACCGCCAGCAGGCGTTTCTGCATGCCCTCGGGTATGGTCCCATCGGGGCGCGGCCCGATGTTCAGTAGCAGGTTTCCATTCTTGCTGACGATGTCGCAGAGCAGGTGAATCAGTTCGGGGGGCGTCTTGTAGGAATCCCGCTGTTCTTCGGCGACGCTATAGAACCAACTGCCCGCCAGCGTCATCGGGCATTGCCATTTCTGCCCGGCGGCTTCCTCCGCGTTCATGCGGTCTTTCTCATAGCACCCCACCCCATCCGGCCAGTTGCGGACCTTGCCCTTGTTGTTGAAGTATGTCTCTTTGCCCCATTGCCGGGACGCGTTCAGGTATTCGCAGATCAAGCGGCAACAGGCGTCCTGGTATTTCGCCACCTGGGGGCTTTTGTCGCCAACTTGGAAGAAGGGGCAATTGTCAATCCATAGGAAGTCCGGCTGGTATCTCCGCTCCCATTCTTTCCAACGGGCGACGAAGCTCGCGATGAACGCGTCGCTGTATTCGAACGGACCGTAAAGGCCTTCTGCCTTGGGGAAGCGCCGTATCTCTTCCGCAATGTCTTTGCACGGTGGGCTTTTCTCGACGAATTTCTTTTGGGAGAACATGCCGGCATGGCGTTCGCGATGAAACGAGGGGGCATACATGATCCCCCGGGCGCGAACGGCCTTGCCGAGGTCGCCAATCAGGTCCCGCTTCGGGCCCATCTTGGCGGCGCACCAATCGGTCAACTCGGAATCTCCGAGCATGAATCCATCGTGATGCTCGCCGGTCAGGATCACGTATCGGGCGCCGGCTTTCTGAAACAATTCCGCCCACGCCTCGGGGTCCCATTTTTCCGCCTTGAACATGGCGACGGCGTCCTTGTATCCGAAATCCGGCGGGGTTGCGCCGAATTGCTTCTTCAACGCGGGATAGGCCCTTTCCGGATTCTGATAATCTGCCCAGGGAGAATCCCAGATGCTTTGGGGCCCCCAATGAATGAAGATGCCGAACTTGGCGTCGTCGAACCATCGGGGGACGGGAACCGTTTTAAGAGATTCCCAGGTGGGTTGATACGGGCCGGCTGCCTCTCCTGCTTTCTCACTTGCAGGCTTATCAGCCGCATTCGACATCCCGGCGCTCAACACCAAGGCGAAGGCGCAAAACAGATTTGTCATGCGAAGTCTTGGGATAATCATGGTAATCTCCCGATGGGTTAATGGAAATATTGCCGCGATTTCGTAATTCGGTTGTTACCCCGCCGACTCAGTGTTGAATTATCCACCTAACGAACTGTAAATTCTTAAATTCCTAAATTCGATTCCGCTGAAAAACCTTTCCGCTGGCTCGCTTCCAATCACGGCCTTCAGCCGGGAACAAAGGCTAACAGGTTCTCAGGGTTTTTCAGCGGAATCCAAATTCCAAGTCTAACCCTCCCGGGACCCTCCCGGCTAAGTACTCGTATTCGCAAATACGATCACGTAAAATCATCGCGAATATTTATACTGGAAGCAAAGATTCATGCGGATAGGAGCGGCGCCAGCATTTGGAGTG
>JAPLSP010000269.1 GCA_026398575.1 Candidatus Sumerlaeota bacterium
AGCCTGATCACCGCGGACAACGCCACCACGATCGCGGGGAATCGGACCTTCCCGCTTTTCCTGGTCAATCCCATCGCTTACCTGAACTTGGATGGCGTGGGCTTCACGCGCGGCAATGCGACCGGCAATGGCGGCGCGATCAACAACGCCGCGACATACGGACCGGGGGCGGCGCAATTCTCGGCGCGCAAGTGCGCCTTCTATGACAACCAGGCGATGCTGCGCGGCGGAGCGCTGAACCTCGTCGCATGCGCAGCCACGCTGACGGATTGCGTCTTTACGTCCAACGCCACGACCGTCGCGGGCGCGACCAACTGCGGCGGCGCCATTAACTTCGATCAATACGGGAATAGTGGCGTCGAGGCTACTGTCACGCGCTGCCGCTTCGAGAACAACATCGCGGTCCAGGGCGGTGGCGCCGCTCAGCATATCCGAGGCGCCCAGACCTATTATGACTGCTGGTTCATCAAGAACATCGGGCAGAACCGGACCGCCTCCGGCAACCAAGGCGGCGGCGCCATCCACGTTCGCGAAAAAAGCATTCTCACCGCTTATAACTGTGTTTTTGCCGCTAATACCAGCGGCGAATCCGGCGGCGTGATCAAAGCCGGAGGCACCTTGCCAAGCAGCGATGCCGGCGCCATCCAACTGATCAACTGCACATTCTGGAACAACGCGTCCACGGCCAATACCAATGACGGCTTATATTACAACGATACCCTCGAACCCGGCCACCGTCTCCTCAATTGCATCTTCGAGGGCCATCGCAGCGCCTTCAACCGCGGCGGGACCGCTACGATAGCACAGGCATTCAATTGCCTCTTTGGCATCTCAGCCACCAACACGGTTACGGGTCTTGCGAACAACAATCCGGTCTATGGTTCGCCGTCGCTCGTTAATCCATACAGCGGCAACTTTGACCTGCGGGACGATTCGGCGGCCATCGGGGCGGGCGCGGCCAACGGCGGCGGCGTGACGGCGCCGGCGGCCGACATCCTGGGACGGCTGCGCAACCTCGGGAATCCCGACATCGGCGCCTTTGAGGTTCCCGCGACGGCGCCGCTTCCGCCCAGCGGTTTGGCCGATATGTATGTCAAGCCAGCCCCTTCGGGCACAGGCGACGGCTCTTCATGGGACAACGCCACCACGATCGCCCCGGCGGTTGCCAACGTCAGCGGCAATGGCGTCATCTTTATGGCCCGCGGCGTTCATACGCTCAACAGCGCCCTCAATATAGCCAAAAATGTTTCTATTTATGGCGGCTTCGTGGGAACTGAATTGCGCGTGTCTGAACGCTCGGAGGCCGATATCCTGGGCGCAAACGCCACGACCATCACCGCCGAATATAAGAGCCGCGTCATGGTCCCGGCGAGCATAACAACCCTGACCCTGGACGGCCTGTGCATCACGCGAGGCCAATACGCCGGCGGCGGCGCCGGCGTCTATACCAATAACAATGTCGGCAATCTGATTGTCCGCAAGTGCATCTTCCATGACAACAACTCGGTGGCCGGCAATGGCGCCGCCATCCGCTTCAATCAAGGCGTCGTCGAGATCACGGATTGCATCTTCACTTCCAATACCGCTTGGAACAACACGGGCAGCGGAAACCACGCCCAAGGCGGCGCGCTGCTTCTCATAGGAATCTCGGGAGGCGTTGTGAACGTGACCCTGACGCGGAGTGTTTTCGAGCAAAATTGGGCTCGCGAAGGCGGCGGCGCGATTTTTGCGGAATACTGCAAACTCACCGCCAACGATTGCCGATTCACGGCGAACTACGTGGATAGCAGCTGCGGCGGGGACTTTGGAGGCGGCGCGATGCGCAAACAAAACGGCGGCAAAGGAACTCTGAACAACTGCGTCTTCGAGTTTAATGAGTCAGCGACCGTGGGAGGAGCGATTCAGAATCAGGATTCAAACACGATTGAGATCAACAATTGCGTGTTCTCAAATAATACCGCCGGCACACGGGGAGGCGCCATTAAAAACTATACCAGTACTGCGAATATCTCCCAGTCCCGGTTCGCGCATAACGTCAGCCATGAATCGGGCGGGGCGATCCACAACGCCAACGCCGGCGCTGTGAATCTGAGTGAATGCCGCTTCGTCCAGAATGATTGCAGCGGTACCGTCGGCACGGAAAACGGCGGCGGCGCCATTCACAGCCGCGAAGACAACAGCACACTGCTGGCGACGAACTGCGTCTTCACCAGCAACACCAGCGACGAAGATGGCGGCGCCATCAAGAACAGCAACTCCGTCGGCGGCGGTGTCATACTTATCCATTGCACATTCGTTGGTAATAGCTCTTCTTCGAGCAGCGAGGACGGACTCAGGCTCGATGACGTTGGAACCGCCAAGAATATCCTCGTCAACTGCATCTTCGACGGCCACCGCGTTGCCGTCAGCACGTTCGGTACCGGCACACAGGTCGCGGCTTATAACTGCCTGTTTGGCGCAAATCAAACCAACACCGCCAACAACACGGCGCTAACCAACTGCATGCAAAACACCGACCCCGTCTTCATCGCTTACGCCAATGGCGATTGCGATCTGAGCGCCCTGTCGCCCGCCGTGAACACCGGCGCCGTGCAATCGGATGTCACCATGGTGACGCTGCCGGCCTATGACATCGCGGGCCGTTTGCGCATGGGCATCCCCGACATGGGCGCCTTCGAACTGGCCCAGCCGGTCTTCACGCTGACGCCCAATCCGCTTCACTTCGGCGCCGTGAACGTCGGCGCCACCAGCGACGCGACGATTCTCCTGTCGAACACGGGCAACGTTCCCGGCGTCTTCGAGGCCGACAAATGGACCACCACCGCGCCATACTCGATCCTGACGCCCTTCGCCGGCACGCTGGCGGTGGGTAGCACCACTACGATGAATTTGCGGTTCGCGCCGGTCGTCGTTGGAGACTTTACCGGTTCGCTCGGATACGCGGACGCCGCAGTTCCCGTGACTCCTGCAACGCTGCGCGGCGCCACGCCGCCGGAAGTCATCTCGATGACGCGCATTGAAAGCGATCCAACCAGCGCCGGCTTGGTGAGCTGGCTTGTCACGTTCACGCAGCCGATGGCCAATGTGGATACAACGGATTTCGCGCTCGCAACGACGGGCGCGTTCTCGGCGGCCCCGGCGATTATAGCCGTGATTCCGGCGGGCGCGACGGCGATCGTGTCGGCGAATACCGGCACAGGAGATGGCCTGATTCAGCTGATGCTGAGCGGCGGCGCCGATGCAGCGGAGGCTACGTATTTCAGCGTGGTCACGAACAAGCCTTTCGCGGGCGAGATCTATGATTTCGATAACGTCCCACCGACGCTGCTGGCCTTGATCCCAGGCGAAGCAGGCCCGACTTCGGCAACGAGCGTCGTCTATGATCTGGTATTCAGCGAGCCAATCCCCGATCTGACGCTCGGCTCTTTCAACGTTTCACTGGTCAGCGGGGCCGCGTCCGGCGCGGTGTCCAATCTCACGGAAATCGCCTCGAAAACGACCTGGACCGTGACGCTGGATAACCTCGATACGCCGGCGACCGCGCCGTTGGGCGGGGTCTTGCGCCTGGACGTAATCGCCGCCGCTGCTCTGGACGATCACGGCAATGCGCTGGCCGGCTCCCCCATGGGCGGAACCGTCGCCAGCGACCGCACGGCGCCGCAATTAGATCCCGCCGCCGGCAACGTTGAACCGAGTAGCGGATCGGTGCTCTATTCGCTGAGCGGCACGACGATCACCATCAGCGAGCCGGTGACGAACGTGACCATTGACAAGCTGACGATCACCAGCGGCGGCGCGAATGTGTATAGGCCTTTGGGCTTTACGTCATCGGGCGGCGGCCAGACTTATTCGTTCGTATTTGACGACGTCTTTGGAACCGGACCCGTGACGCTGAATGTCGCGCTGGTTGGGACGTCCGGCACAACGATTGTGGATCAGGCCGGCAATCCGTTGGCGACGCGCCAATGGAGCTACATTCAGGACAAGAGCGTGATTCCGGTTGTGGTCGCTTCGGCGGAGGTGGCGCTCAACGCCTACACGAGCCGGACGGCGTTGACGTTTACGGCCACTTTCATGACCGACGTGACGAACTTCATCTCGAGCGATCTGGCTGTTGTCAATGCGACCGTTGTCAGCTTCTCAGGGAGCGGGACAGCCTGGACGTTCCAACTGGCGCCGCTGGCGCAGGGGCTTGTCAGCGTTCAGATTCCGTCGGGAGTATGCAACGCGGTTTCGCCCGCCACGCGCGTCAATGCCACCTCGAATCTCTACCAATTCATTTTCGACAGCATCGTGCCCGTGGCGTCAGGTCTCGACGCCGCGCCGCAGGTTGCAGCCACGGGAACGACCATCACGGTGTCCTTTACGGCCAGCGAGCCGCTGGCACCCGGCATTGACCCGATCATAACCGTCAATGGCGGCGCCGTGACGCTCAAAACAAAGGTGGCGCTCTATTACGAGTATCAGTATATCGTGCCCGCGCTCGATCCGGACGGCTATGCGATCATCGCCGTGACGCTGACGGACCGCGCATACAACACCTCGACAACGGTGAACCAGTCTTCGCTCTTGATTGACCGCACGCCGCCGACGGCGGTGATCGAAGCGGTACAAGGCGATCCAGATGAAACGGTCGCGATTCAATTCAGCGAACCAGTCACGGGCGTTGACCTGAGCGACTTCAGCCTGACCTGCAATGGCGCTCCCGTCGCGGATGTGAGCAACTTTGCGCAGGTCAGTACGGATCGTTATACCGTCAGAGCCGCCAATGCGCGCCCCGGCATTTATGTCATGACGCTGCATGCAGCCGGATCAGGGATCAAAGACCGGGCAAATATTCTGATGCAGACGGATGCGACGCGGACGTGGATGGTGTCGGCAGCCGGATCGGATGTCCAAATGTGGACGCGCTACTGACCGATAAGCCGGCGCGCGCGGGGCGCGCGCCGGCGGTTCAGCTGTCTCGAACGCAATGAAAGATTATATTATGTTATTATCAGGGAGCATCATCATGAATTGCCGCAGCCTAATCCGACGGAACGCAAGCGCGCGCGCGTTCACGCTCATCGAACTGCTGATCGTGATTGCGATCATCGCCATTCTTGCGCTGATCGCCATCCCGAACTTTCTGGAGGCGCAAACCCGCTCCAAGATCGCGCGAGTTCAGGCGGATATGCGGACTCTCGGGATCGCCATCGAAGCTTACAATGTGGACTGCAATATTCCGCCGCCGGGGCAGGATGACTACAATCTCGACTGGGGTGTGCCGACCTTGGAGGAATCCAACTCGCTGGCGCAAAACCACTTGACGACGCCGGTGGCCTATATCACGACGCTGCCGCTCGATCCGTTCCATGAAAAAACCGGCGACACGGCGAATCGGCGAATATACACCTATATGATGTTCGACGCCGGCGACACGAGCGATTATCTCACGGATTTCCGGCTCGGGTATAGCTGGGGCTTGCAGACGAAAGGGCCTTCGCGCGCGAATCCTTACAGCGCCTATGGAATGCACAGTATTCTGGCCAAGATGGACGGCATCCTCTGCGTTTATGATCCATCCAACGGGACCATTTCGAGCGGCGTGATCATCCGCACGAACAAAGGCCATTTCAACGGCGTCCGCACCCATTGAATGCGGACACAATCCGCAGGCTGATATAGCGAAAGAAAAAAAGGAGAAGAGAGATTATGAATAACCACAAAACCCACGCCGCGATTGCAAAAGGTTTCACCCTGATTGAGCTGCTGATCGTTATCGCAATCATCGCCATTCTCGCCCTGATCGCGATCCCGAACTTCCTCGAAGCGCAGACGCGCTCGAAGGTCGCGGCCGTCCAATCCAACATGCGCACGGTTGCGGTTGCGTTGGAAGCGTACTACGTGGACCACAACGCTTATCCATGCCGTTATTACGCCGGCGGGAGCGACACCACAAACAACATGTTTGGAGAACGAATGTTCCGGTTTGGGCCTCTTACAACTCCAGTCGCCTATCTCACGGACCTCTATAGCGCGTCCAGGTGCCCATTTGAAAAACAGATTATTGATCAGCGCACCAATTCCTTTCGGTATCTGAACAAGCGGGGCTGGGCAGACTGGTGCAGAGCCAACATCACGAGTCCGGACGCCTGGGTCAACGGACGCCCGACGCCTTTTTGGTTCCTCGTTTCGCTCGGTCCGGATATACAGCCGGGTCCCAAATGCGATATTGACCTCACGAATTGGGGCACATGGGGCGAAGTTGAATGGTTCCGCAATATATATGACAACAACGATCCGCGTCTGAAAGTCATGCTATACGATCCGACAAACGGCACAATTTCCGCGGGAGACATCATTCGTTGGGGACCCTAGCGCGACAAGCCGCATCCAAATATAAAATGAAAAATGAGAAATGAGAAATGTAAAGTGACAATCCATCCGGACGCCAGTATTATGCGGCCCTGCATCATTCACCCGCCATGCGCGGTCTAATTTTCAATTTCTCATTTTACATTTTACATTACTTCATGCTTTCAATCCTGCAACGATGTTTGCCATGGCGGCAGCAATCCCTTTTGCCGTCGTTATTTCCGCTGCTATCACTCGTTTTGTTGGTGTCGCTGTTTCTGGCGCCTGCGAGGGCTTCGGCCGCGGTTCCCGGCGAATTCTATAAGTCACTGACCGATGACGGCGCGTGGACTTGGTTCAATGATCCGCGGGCGGTGTATTATGAGGGCGCGCATCGCCGCACCTATGCCGGGTGGATCAATCGCGCCGGAGACGTGATGATGGGGGCTTATGATCATGACGATTCCTCCATCACGACCTTCACGTTGAAATCCGCGTTTCAGAAAGACGATCACGACAATCCCGGATTCGTAGCGCGCCCCGATGGACGCTTGTTTGCGCTCTATGCCTATCACAATGGACGCAAGTATTTTCGCATCATGACCCAGCCGGAGGATACTACGGCATGGAGCGCGGAACAAGCCTTCCCATCCAATGTGCCCGCCAGCTCTGCGTTGTGGACTTATAGCAATCCGTTTCGGTTGAGCGCCGAGGGCGGGCGCATCTACACGCATTGGCGCGCCGGCAATTGGAAGCCTTCCATCGCCTGGTCCGACGACGGCGGCACGAGCTGGTCGGCCGGCTACACGTTCATCAGCTCCACCACCAGTACCGCTGTGCGGCCTTATATGAAATATGTCAGCAACGGCGTGAATCGAATTCATTACGCTTTTACGAACGGCCATCCGCGCGATGAGCCGACCAACAGCATCTATCATCTCTATTACGAAAACGGCGCCTTCTATAAAATGGATGGCTCGAAGGTGCGCGACATGGCGCAGATCATGGCGGGCAATTCCATCCCTCATGCCGAAGCGGACATGGTTTATAGCGCGGCGTCTGCGGGCTTGGGCAAGGCATGGATATGGGACATCGCCTTAGACGCCAGCGGCAATCCGGTGATTGCATACGTCGTTTTTCCAACCAATCTCGACCATCATTATCGCTACGCATCTTGGGATGGCGCGCAGTGGCTCGATCATGAAATCACGCCCGCAGGCGGCGGATGGTTCCCACAAACGCCGCCCGCCACGGTGGAGCCGGAGCCGAATTATTCCGCCGGCGTCGTGCTCGATCATCAGGACCCAAGTGGCGCCTATCTCTCGCGCAAAACCCAGGGTATCTGGGAGATCGAAAAATGGATCACCTCGGACCACGGGCAAACTTGGACGAGCACGCCGATCACCGCGAATTCCAGCAAGATGAATGTGCGGCCTTTTCTGGCGTGGGACGGACCCGCCGGTCAGCGCCGGCTGCTGTGGATGCACGGCGACTACGTGCACTACACCAACTATAACATGGCGATAAAGATGGACATCGTGGATTTGCTGCCCGGTCCTCATGGCGAAGTTTCGCTGCAACCCTTCGGCGCCGGGCGGCCGGGCATGCCTTATGCCACGACGGTTACGCTGTTCAACCACGGCGACCAGGACCTGGTTCTGGACGCCATCACGCCCCATACCGGCTCGTTCCCCGGCGATCAGCTGACGATTGATGCTTCGGGCCTAACCTTGCCGGGACAGCATCTGACGCCCGGCGCCGTCGTGCGCTGCGTCGTGACCTGGATTCCCGGTCCGCAACCCGGAACGCGCGACGCATGGCTCGCTTTCGCCAGCAACGATCCGGCGCTCGATCGGATCGCGCTGGGCGGGAGTGTAAAGGACATCCGCGAGAACATGGTTGTGTATTTCACGTTTGACGAGTCCAGCGGCACGATTGTCTATGATCATTCCGGCAGCGCCAATATCAACGATGGCGACGTCGTTGGAGAAGACATGGCCGGCGCCCGGCGCAGCGGTCTGATCGGCGGGGCGTATCACTCGGACGCCAGTACCGATACCAATTTCGTCGTGATTGACAACGCTCCCGGCAACGCCGCGCTCGACGCTTCGGCGCGCAGCGATTTGATGTTCGGCAATGCCGCCAGCGGCACGGATTTTTCGTGGGCGGTTTGGACGCGCTTCTTCAGCCAGCCAGTTGGGAATGAAATCATCATGGGCAACACGGACTTCGTGCCCAACGATCAGCGTAGCGGCGCCTCGTTCTTCCGCAACGCCGCGCAGTATTTCGCGCGCATGAACGCCGGCGCCTTCGCCAGCGCCAGTCCGCAGCAAACCGTGACGCTGACGACGGGCACGTGGCATCACTTCGCCGGCACGTTCGACCGCAACGGTCAGGCGATTTTCTATATCAATGGACAGCAGGCGGGCGTGGCGAGCTGCTCCGCCGCCGGAACCGGGACCGTCGGCCTCGCCAACATTCCCTGGGTCATCGGCAATCAACCCGACCTTGCGGATACTTTGCTGACGCCTGTCGTGGCGGATTTCGACGATCTGGGCATCTGGCGCCGCGCGCTGGGACCTGACGAGGTGGCTTCGATCTATGAGCGCGGCTTGCAGGGATTGCCACTGGATAAATATCCGAACACCTCCCCCACGTTGCAGCAGTATGTCAACCACCTTCAGATTGCCGCCGGCGCCTCGACGCAAACCGCTCTGGCCGCGATCGCGGACATCGAGCAGTCGTCCGCCACGCTCGCTATCGCGCTGCTGACAACGCCGCCTGCCGGATTGAGCGCTACTGTGTCCAACCAGAGCGGCATTCTGATCTTTGATCTCGCGGCGCAAGCCGGCCTGCCGCCGTCTTCAATCCCGCTCACGATTCGCATCACAGATCAGGAGGGCGCCTTCGCCGATCTCCAGATTATCGTCGAGATTCTGCCTGGTAACGCAATCCCTGGGCCTGCGCCATACTGGAGGCTTTATTAGCACTCTCAGGCGAATCGTAACTAGAGTTCGCTAAACCGCTTGACATTCTGCCCCTGCCGTTTGACACTCCTTCTTATAGTTATAGAGAAGTTTGACTGCGAATTTGTGCGTTTTGCGTGCATTCCAAAGAGATTTCTGTGAGGCGCTAACCATGTCAGCAATTACACATTCACAAGTTCAGGAACTGGTTGCTCGGCTCCCCGTGACGAAATTGCCAGTAGCCTATGATCGGCTCATTGATCTTGTTCGTGGAGAGCCTGATGCTGCGCCTCCGCAACGAGACTTTATGTCGCTTTCCCTTGAAGAGCGCCGACGCCTGCTGGCGCAGCAAGCGCAAGAGATGGTTGGGTATTATGAGCAAACCGCCTTAGAACGGCAGGAGTGGCAGCAGGGGGATTTCCATGAGAACAAATGTTGTAATAGATGATTCGCTGATGAATCGCGTTTTGAAGATTGGCGGCTATCGCACAAAGAGGAGCGCCATCGAGGATGGTTTGCGACTGTTATTGCAGATCAAAAGCCAGCGCAAGCTTCGCGCGCTTCGGGGAAAAATCGCCTGGCAAGGCGATCTTGAAAAAATGAGAAGAGACTGACATAATCTTGATTGGTACCTCCGCTTGGATCGAGTATTTCCGATAGCCTCCCAGCCATCCTTCGGCTTTAGTCATCAAACAAACTCAATTGACGTGTCTCTGGCTCATCGGCATTCAGTTGGCGAGGGATGAGGCGGCCATCGTCCTGTCCACCGGCATGCTCGATATTTTTAATAACAGTTGGAATGCAGTATTCCGCCATCTGCTCGCAGACTTGCAGTGTGTTAAACCGCAGCAATTTATAGCCGGCGGTTTCCAGGGCATTATCGCGGCGGTTATCTTCAGGGATGCGCAACGGATCGCTGTGCCATGTGTCGCCGTCCGTTTCGACAGCGAGCGCCGCTTCGTGACAATAAATTGCAAAATCGAGGGCATAGTCGCGATTGCCGGCTGTAACGAACATCTGACGCTCGGCCAGGATGCCGATTCGTTTGAATTCCGCCCACATCCGATCTTCCAGCGGGCTTTCATCATACAGATCGTTTATCTCAACCGCGTTTTGGAATTTGCTCCAAGTGGTCGGGATAAAGATAATTCGCCGCCACCGCCGACTCAGGATCGGCTTGGGAAGCTGTTGCAAGGGCCCCAGATGGAGTTTGTAATAGGGTTCGGCAGCGTTGGGATGATTTGGCTCATCTGCAAACAGTTGCGAGCGCAGCAGTATTTCTATATTCAGCAACTCGGCGCAATAGCGAATCGAATAAGCTTCATGCAAATGCGTTTTCCCTTGATAAAATGCTACAAACCGCGGCGGCCAGCGATCCTTGACCCATTTTTTGATTGCAGTAACAGGCGCATGGTACCATTGCTCGGATTTCGCCCGTTTCAGCGCATCCGGTGTCTTGAGAAAAGCAACTAACACTTCACGCCGATTTTCTATCATCGGTAATTTCAAGAACAGCAAAACTCTTCTGGCTCTTCAGCGCATGGATGATGGCATGCTATCCGGTTTGATGATTGCACGCGCGGCGCGCGGATTCAAGCCGGAAAGTATAGGGGCGAGCGCTTAGCCGTTGACATTAGGCAAACTGGCGCCTTACGACTTGAAGCGAGCGAGCAGAGCGCGATTGGCTTTTAGTCGAAGAGATGGCGCCGCATGAATTTATTTTCAGAATTTAAAAATCGTCTCACAGCGCCGGTGGACGCGTCGTACAAGCCCTTTACCCGCAGTCCGCTGTTCTGGGCGGCGCTGGCCTCCATCGTCTGGGGCGTTTTTGTATTTATTGCTTTCATGGGCGAGAAGGGGCATGAGGAGTATTGGTGCGGGCTTTTTGCTTTTCTTGATCTCTATTTTCCCGCGCATCTCGAAGCGGGATTGATTTTGCTGGCTGCGGGCTCGCTCGGGGCGCTGTTGCTGCGGCTTTTTGGCTATGCCTGCAAGGACCGCTTGGAGCTGGCGCTGTCATCATTGGCGCTGGGAATTGCCGCACTGACGCTGAGCGGATTTTTGCTGGGCGTCATCGGATGGTATCATTGCTGGCAGGTTCGCGGCGTCTCACTTGCTATTCTTATCACGAGCGCCTTGCTGCTCTTCATTTTATGGCTGCTAAAACGCAGACAGGGCGAAGGACAGACGATGAGTGATGGCGCTAGTTGCCCTAAAGCAGATATTCCAGTCGGCGATTCGAGCGCTCCAACGGCGGATGGAATCCCAATCGCATGTCCCAAATCCGGCAATCCTGATGAAGCGTCATGCGCGCCGCCTCCGCGCTGCTCTTTCGGCGTAGCGGAATATTTCTGCCTTATAATACTCGCGTTGGTTCTCTTTATGACGTGGATCAATTGCCTGCTGCCGCCCTCGCGCGGGGATGCGGTGATCGAATATCTGCCGCGCGCCCGCTTGTGGGCGGAGCACGGATGGAGCTGGCCGGCGCCCGGCGATTGGAGCAATGCCCGCGTGCTGTTGGCGCTCGGATGGGCGATGGGAGGCATTGAGCGCTCTTCCGAAGCGATCTGTGCGCTGCTGATGTTCAGCATGGGGCTGGCCACGCTTGCGGCGATGGCGCTATGGCTCAGGATTCTGGGCGCGCGCCAGCGCTGGCCGATCGCGGCATTGATGCTGGCAGCCTGCCCGGTATTCATGGGCGTTGCGGATTGCGCCGCGATTGACACCGTTGTCGCATTTTTCTGCCTCATGGGCGCCTGGCAACTTTTTTGCTGGCGCGAGGATCGGCGCCTTTCGCATCTCATCCTGTCGGCGCTGTTTCTGGGATATGCAGTCGGATGCAAACCGCTGGCGATCTACGCCTGCGTCGCCAGCGCCGTCGCCA
This sequence comes from Candidatus Sumerlaeota bacterium, assembly GCA_026398575.1. Next base: position 12,187 of record JAPLSP010000269.1, read on the forward strand.
TGTTTGTTTTCTGCCTCGCGCGCGATTCAACAGGCAGGAGGCGCTTGCGGCTGTGGTCGGTCTATCTGCTGCTATTGGCGGTAGGACCAGGCTATACTGTTTATAATTTCGCGCGCACAGGCGATCCGTTATATCCCTATCTTTCGGAGACTCTTTCTTTTCCGCAAGGGACAACAACAGGGAAGACCGCGCCTCCCAGTTCCGATGGTAACGGGACCCATAATTCCCATAACTCCCCTATCTCCCATACTTCCCAGCCCACCCCCTCCGACGTCGAAGCCCAGTTTCATCGCGGATGGGTTTCGACAACGCGCTTTGGCTCCGCGCCGTTGGATTGGCTGCTGCTGCCATGGCGCGCCACAATCTCGGGGCAGTATCCCAATGATTGGGGCAATACCATCCTTCCGACGTTTCTGATGCTTGCGCCGCTCCTGCTGTTGGTTCGCGGGCCAACGCTGGCGGGGCTGGCGCTTTGGCTGCTTGTTTATTTCGCGGTCTGGGCTTTGCAGCCGCAATTTATCCGCTATGGATTTCCCGGATTGGCGCTGCTGGCGGTTTTGTTGACCGCATTGCTGGAACGATTGAAGCCGGCGTTGCGTCCGGTTGCGGTCTGGGGCGCGCTGCTGATTCCAGCGACGCTGGCGACCGGCAGCCAGACTTATGAGTTCGTCCGCATGGGGACGTCTTTCCTGCCCTGCCTGACGTCCAATGATCCCATGGTCCGCATCCGCTATCTCTTCAAGTCCCCCATCCGCCACTCATATACGTCCATCGAGCAACTCTATGCCTACATGGGCGACAAGAAAATGCGCGTGCTGTTCTTTGGCGAAATGATCGGTTATTATTGCCAGGTGGAATGCGAGCCGGATAATTCCAACCTGACCGCGTTGCGGCGGCTGCGCGCCACGGCGGATGATAATCCCACGCGCGGATTGGAAATCATCCGTCAGCGCGGTTTTACGCATGTTCTCTTTGACGAAGGGCTGTTCCGCTATTTTTATCTCGACGGCAAACGGCTCGGCGCCTCGCCCGCGCTGAAGCAAGCTGCCGAAGATGACATGGCATTTTTCGAAAAGATGAGCCGTCTGGGAATGAAGCAATTATATAGCAAGGACCGCGTCAGCATTTACGAAGTTCTGCCGCAGGGAGTCATATCTGAAAATGGCATATAAGCGCGACGCGCACGAGACGGGATATTCCAGCAGGCTGCTCCTGGCGGGGCTGTTCCTAACGGCGGGATATTTTATCATCGCTTCAGCGAACGCTTTCTTTATCGAGCCGAATCTCACGTACTTCGACGCGCCCGGCCGCCCGGCTTTGGGCGAAATGCCGGATTCGGCGATCCGCTATTTCTTCAAGAGCGATCTGTCGCTCATGGTCTGGCAGATGGCATTGCTGTTTCCGGCGGCGTTATGCTTCGCGTTTGGATTGGCGTTGCGCATCGGGCGGGAGCGGACGGAAGATTTGGCTACCCGCTTGCGCGCGGTTTCACCCGCCTTCGCGCTGGCGTTCTCCGCGCTTTTCATCCTGGCTTTCCTCGCGTTTTGGTCGGGCGTGATTTATCAGGGGCAGCCGCTGTATGATGACGAGGGCGCGTTTGTTTTTCAGGCGCGCGTTCTCCTCGCGGAGCGATGGTATGCCGCGCCGCCTCCCGTCCCTGCTTGCTTTGAGAATCAATTCATGATTCTTCGCGATGGCGTTTGGACGGGGCTTTATACGCTGGGGCAGCCGCTGCTGATCGCCCTGGGATTGATGGTGGGCGTGGCGCGGCTCGTGCCTTTTCTGCTCTGCGCGCTCACGCCGGCGCTCATCTATCTCATCGGCAAAGAACAATACGACCGGCGGACGGGATTGCTGGCGGCGGCGTTTCTGACGGTCTCGCCATTTTTTCTCTTCACCGGCGCCACGCTGATGAATCATGGAACGCTGCTCTTTTTCCTGGCCTTGTTTACGTGGGCGTATCTCAAAACCGGGCCTGGCGCAGGATGGGTATATCCCCTCGCGGCGGGTCTGGCGTTGGGATTCGCATTCAATATTCGCCCGCAGGACACGGTGGGCTATGGCGCGCCGTTCGCGATCTGGAGCCTTATTCGCATCTTTCATTCGCCGCAGCGCGGTTCCATGTTCGCAAAACAGGCCGCGATAGGTGTTTCGTTCTCCGTCCTATTATTGTTTGCGCTCTATTACAATAAGCAGATAACCGGCAGTTACAGCCAATTCCCGTTCCAGTTCTATGATCCATCGCAGCGCCTCGGCTTCGGAAGCGTCGGCGACTACATCCACACACCGCTCAAAGGCGCGGAAAATTTCCTGGTCTCATTGTTGAGCATGAATCTTTGGCTCTATGGCTGGCCGTTTTCGCTGATCTTCGCCGGCGCGCTGATTCTTGCCTTTCGCCACGAAAAGCCCGACCGCATTCATTATGCCTCCGCCGCCGGAGTCTGCCTGGTCTATTGGCTCTACTACATTCCCGCCGTGCCGGAAACCGGACCGCGCTACTGGTTCGCGCTGCTGATCCCAGTGACGTTGCTCAGCGCCCGTGGCGCTCTCGGTTTGCATCGTCTGGCCGCGCGCTTATGGAGCAAACCGGAAGGAATGGCGGGCTCGGCGTTGGTTCCCGCTTTCATCGCGATTTCCATATTGCTGTCGGCGCTGACGTTCGGCATGACCCATGCGCTGCACTACCAGGATTTGACGGACAAGATCGCATGGCCATATCGTGCGGTGGAAAAAGCTGGGATTCACAATGCCATCGTTGCCATTCAATCGCGCCCGAGAGCCGGATGGATCATCGGGCGGCGCAATCCCAAGCCGGATTTGACGGATGACGTGATTTATGTGAGCGTGCCTTCAGTCATGAACGCGCCTTCGCTTGACGCGGTGAAGGAATTGCGCCGCCATTTTCTGGCGCGAAAGGCGTATGTCCTTAGCTATGATGATAAGGCGCCCGGCGGACGCATTTCACTTGCGCCGCTCGAAGAGTGACTGCGCCGCCGTTTAATATTTCTCGAGGATGATGGCTTCAACCGGGCACTGCTCATGCGCGGCCTCACACAGCGTTTCATCATTGACGGGTACCGTTTTCGCCTTCACGCGGACGCAACGTTCTCGCACATTCTCCTCAAAGACCGCGGGGCACAGGTCAATGCAAAGATGGCAATTGGTGCATAAATCCTCGTCCAGAATCGCTTTCATGTCTTCTCCTCCCCTCCACCGGGAAATATTTCAAAGCGTTGGCGATCTTAGGCATCATCATTGATTGGTAGTATTATTATATGCAATATTCGGGCAACTGACAAACAAAAATTTCAAAAAAAATACCTTTTGCGCCCGGCGGCGCCGCTGATTATGCCAGACAATGCTTTTGCGCAGATGAAAACGGGGCGGGGCGTTATTTTCGAGCCGGCGTGGCTCGCGCGGCAATGCAAGCGCGTCAAGCCGGGCGACACCGGCGCCGCGCGCGTCTTGCTTCGCGACGACTTTCCCTGCCGGCTTCGTATCATCGCCTTCGAGGCGCCGGCCAAGGGCGTTTTCGCAATCCGTTGGATGGATTGCATTCCCGCCAACGCCGCCGCCATGGTCTTGGAAAACGAATCGAACTGGAGCGAAACGGGACGCGGGCAGATCATTGTGGATGGCGGAGCGTTGGCGGTCGCCGACGAAGCGCTCGCGGTCAAAATCCTGGCCGAGCGGCTCAAAGCAGACGCAATGGGCGGCGCCATTGCGCAAACGCCGGCGCTGTCATCCGGGCAATATGAAATCACAGTCCTGCGGCGCAAGCACGAGCTGGAATTTGCTCTTCGATCTCGAAAACTGGAGGATGCATCCGAGCGCGAAGTAGCCTGGGACGCGAGCCAATTCCAGCCGCAAGCACCCATTGCCCTCGAGATAAGCGATGAGTTAGACTTGCATGGCTTTGCGCCGCAGGAAGTCCGGGACATCGTGGAGGACTACTGCTTCCAAGCGGCGGCGACAGGCGTCCGCGAAGTCCGACTCGTCCACGGCAAAGG
>JAPLSP010000733.1 GCA_026398575.1 Candidatus Sumerlaeota bacterium
GGCAGCAAGCAACCGCACTCCAAATGCTGGCGCCGCTCCAAGCCGCATGAGGTTTTTGCTCTGGCATAAATACTCATTATGATCTTATGTTATCGCATTTATGAATGTGAGGGCTAACGTATAATTTCGAATTCCTCTCAGCTGCCGCGAGGATCGGGCGGCGATGCGCGGCAAGCGGGCGAGTCTTTCCGTTGACGCGTCGCTTCGAGGTCGCCTATATTCGACGTGTCTTGCGCCTCAAGAGGGGAAACATGGTTCATCACAATACCATTCGCGCTTATGCGCGGCGAATCGCGCGCGAGTTCAAACCCAGCGCGATTGTGCTGTTTGGCTCCTATGCCTATGGCCGGCCCACGGAAGATTCCGACGTGGACCTGTTGGTCGTCATGCCTCACAAAGGCCGCAGCCTGAAACAGGCGCTGGACATCCGATTGCGGCTTCGGGCGCCGTTTCCTTTGGACTTGCTTGTAAAATCACCGGCAACGCTAAAAGCGCGCTTGGAAATGGGCGATTGCTTTGTCCGGGAGATCATGGAAAAGGGCCGTATCTTGTATGAAGCGCGAAACGAAGGAATGGATAGCAAAGGCTGAGGTGGATCAGGAATAGAAGTAAAGCAGGAAAATCGCTTGACACCATTTGACAATTCGATTAACATTCTAGCAAAAATCTAATGCGCTAATATAGCAGATATATCTATGGCAGATGAATATTGCAGACTATGTAACGCACTGCAGGATTCCTTGGAATCCCAAGCGCCTAATACCTGCAATATAGCGCTTTATAAATCTTCAAGTTTTATCTTATTGCCAGCAATAGGGCCTTTGGTTAAAGGCCACGTTATGCTCGTTAGTCGACAGCATTTTGCTTCTCTTAGAGCTATGCCTAGCGATTGTATCGTTGAATATGATAAAATTATTAACCTGCTATCAAATTTGCGAGAAATAGGAAGTAATATCCTTGAAGCGGAGCATGGCCCCAATGAGGAATGTACTGGAGGGGCTTGCGTTGCACATACACATATAAATTTGTTTCCTGGACTAGGCGAGTATGGAAATTTGCTAACAGATGAATACGATATTATAGGAGATTGCTCGAATTTACTTCAGATAAAGCAAGTAACAGAACCATATATATATGCGAGAGGATCAGATAAGAAAATATTTTTATATAATTCTGAAAATGCTCCTCCTCAGGCAATACGCCGCGCTATTTGCTCTAAAATTGGGAATCCAGATTGGAACTGGGTTATTGCTCCACAAAAGCAATTAATTTCAGAAACTGTAACATTTTGGAAAAGGATTCTTGCCGATGCAGGCCTTATTTGATCCAGATACTATGATCCCATGGATTGCGCATTTCTTTGGACGTAATATTTCTTCTTCAAAAATAATTACAAGAATAGATGATGATGACTGTGCCGTCATAAAATGGGGTGATAGCTATCTAGTTATAACTACAGATTACTTAAACGCTCATCCTATTGCTCTAGAATTAGGTATTGGCAAAATGCGAGATATAGGCCGGTTGCTTGTGGGCGCGAATATTTCAGACTTATGCGGATCAGGCGCACGACCAGTAGCTCTGCTAATTGCCATAATGCTGCCATATACTGCAAAAAGATCAGAATTTATTCAAATTATGAAAGGCGTTAAGTATGAAGCAGATCATTATAATATTCCTGTGATCGGAGGAGACAGCAAATTAGGAGATAGTCGCGCAATATTAGCTGTCGCCATAGGAGCAGTAAGCTCATTAAACAGCTTATTTCTAAGGAATAAGGCTAAGCCAGACGATATTATATGGGCATCTGGCAATTTAGGCTCTGCTGCAGCTGCAGCTTGGGGATATAAAAAGAGTTATTTCAATAATAGCTGGAGAAAATGGGCAAGAAAGGCAATCTTAGACCCTCAAATTCCTTTGCATATTTCCACTTCAATTTCTAGAAGCGGTATTGCGCATGGAGGCACTGACATTAGCGATGGATTAGGCGCAGATTTATTGAAAATATGCAGTGCTAGCAGAGTTGGTGCAATTATAGATATTGATAAAATTCCTCTCGATTATAATGTTATTCATGCTGCAAATACTGCAAATATAAAGCCATGGAAATTCTGTTTTGCATCTGGTGGAGATTTTCAGTTTATTGTAACAACTTCGATCAAAGATAGAAAAATTGCACAAAAAGCAGGTCTTTTTGAAATTGGCTTTATTACAAAAAGCAAGGATATTTTTATTAGAAGAGCTAATAAGGAATTACTTTCTATACTAAAATCTGGCCATAGAGATGGCCACAGGATGACTTTCTATCATGAAATTGATTTAGCGATTAATTCTCAATATTTAGGAGACTGAAAATGTCTGCAGCATTAGACAAATCAATTCCCCAAGCAATGAAAAAAATTGCTGAAATGTTTGCGGACCATTGTATAAACGGTAAACAAATCAATGGTTTGACTAAAGAAAAAGCAGCTTGCGGCCAGTTCATTGGCGATAACGCTAAGGAAAGGGAGCAACGTGGGCTGCATGGAACGGCAGCAGCAATACGAGTGCTTTCTCAAGAAAATTTAGATGGAAGTGAGAAACTTATTCCCAAGCTTATTGCATATATAAGGGATGAGCTATCTAATAATAATAGCAATAATGAGCATGATTATAATAATGTTATCAAATTAAGTGAGATCTTATACGCTTTAGCTTTTGTTAAGACTTGCCAATGCAATATAGATGACCTTAAAATAGATATCGCAAAAAAGCTGTTATCATCCAGAATAGAGGACAAAGGGTGGAGCTATTTTATAGGCTCAAATGGACCCTATGATATATTGCCAACAGCATTTGCAATATTAGCTTTATGTAAGCATGGCTATGAAAATGAGATAGCAAAGCAAATTGAAATCCTGCAATATAAAGTATTAGGCAAATTTGATAATAAAACCGGCCAAATATATGAGACTTCTGTTCAGCTATTTTCCATTTTTGTGCTTTCTTTCTGTAAAGATAAATATATAAAAGAAGATGAAGAAAAAATAAAATATGCTTTTACAAAGTTTTGGGAAAAGCATGAACCGTTATTGGATAATGACTTAGAGCAAAACATTGAATATTGGAAGGGTGAAAAGAATTGCTATATTAGAATTCCATGGCAGCTATATTTATTAGCTCTAATATCTCGTTTCCGTCCACATTTATTATGGTCATATTATGCACGAAAAAGAATAGAGTCAATATTAGATTCTGTCAATTCTAGTGCATTTATATATCCTTATTCTGGTGACAAAATATCCAGCAGAACAAATGCTATATTATATGATATCTTCGATAAGCTCAAGAATTCAGCAAAAAATAATATAAAGTATATATTATTTTCCAAATGGGAACAGATAAAAATTCATATAAGCAAACCGTTTTATTCCATAATAATTTTAGCGATTCTAATTGCAGTATTTGGAGCCATTATTTATTCGTGGTTCAAGAATGAAGCCAAGATTTACCATATTGCTCCTGAACTAATGGGAAGTTGCTTGGTTTTTTTAATGGGCTTTATATTAGGTAAATTGCGAAAGGATAAATAAAATCATATGATTGAATTTTCAGATATGCTTTATGGCAAAATATTTCTTCCAGAATGGCTCGATCCATTTTTACGAATTCCAGAATTTGTGAGATTGCGTGGCGTTCGCCTTTCTAACGTAGATTCTTTTCAATTTAAAGATTTCAATGGACCTACACGTTGGGAGCATTGTATAGCAGTTGCTTCATTAGCCATCAGATGCGCAAGAAAACGCCGAATTTCTGAGAAGCAATTAATGCACCTTACTTTAGCAGCATTATTTCATGATATCGCAACACCGCCCTATGCGCATACAATGGAATATGTGATAGAAGGATTTAATCATGAAATAGAATCATGGAGAATATTGCGGTCTATCCCTTGCGAAAATTCTCATTTAGATTTACCAATATATGCATCTCAGCTTCCTCAATTTCAGAACACATGTAAAAAAGTATCTAAGAAGCTTAAGATTAATATAGATCCTGATGAGATTGCTAGATTAATAATCGGCGATGGAGAATTAGGATTTCTTGTAAATGGAACTATTGATCTTGATAATGCTGATAATGTTACAAGAGCAAGCCTTCATCTTGGAATAGATATAGACAAACTTGTTCCATTGCAAGTTGTTGATTGGCTAGCCACTCAAAACTCGGTTCCTTTAAACATAAATGAAATTAAAGAAGAATATATTATAAAATGGAATAATTATCGTAAGCAATTATATTATGCTTTTTTTAATTCATCAGAACAAGAGCTAGGCCGTCAAGCATTTCTTCAGCATCTATGCAGAAAAGCCTTGCAAGTAGGCATTCCTTCTCATCAGCTTACATGGAATACTGATGAAGGTTTCTTATCATTACTTGAGAATTTCAAAGAATCTGAAAGCAAAAATAATATTTCAGAGTTACGTGAATTGGTACAGCATTATCGTCTTTTCGAACCATGCGTGCTACTGCAGGAAATTGGATCGAGAAAGAAATCTCTACCAATACTTTTGAGCCATTTTTGATACTCAATTCACGTCGTTATCAATTTCATGATAATGAAAATTCGTTATTGCCGCCTATTCCTGGTATATTATCTGTTTACAAGCTTGGCAGCAATACAAAAGCCAATCAATTACCAGATTGGTTAAGAGTTAGCATGCCCAGAAATATTCGCCAAAAATCACTGCAGAATTTATTATCAGATGCATTAAGAAAAAAAATAGCTATCTGGACATCTAAAAAACCATGGCTCTGCTCTACGGAAATTCGCAAAAAGGACATAAAAAGGAATTTAGATGCAATAGGCGATTGGAGTTTTAGATTATCACGTAATGAATCCTTGCATCCATATCCAAGTACTTTTGTTTATGCAATTCCTTCGTGCATAATAAATAGCCTTGGATTAAGAGGCGATCTAATATTAGATCCTTTTGGAGGAACTGGGCAAACTGCAACAGAGGTAATAAAATCAGGCGGGTATGCTATTTCTGCAGATATTAATAGCATATCAACTTTGGTCGCAAAATCAAAATTTACTTATTTGAGTGCGAAAAATCGCGCATGGTTACGATCTTTGAATCCTCAAATGCTTTTAGATTATCCTATAGGTGAAATACCTGCTTTTGAATTTATTGAGAAATGGCATCATCCTAGCACACTTGATGAGCTATGTAGAATACGTTCATTTATCTATTCCCAGCAGGATGTTTCGATAAGTTTATTCCTTAAGGCTGCCTTCTCCGCAATTTTAGCGCAATGCACTGCGCGAAGAGGCAAGCAGCATGGCTTTTTTGCTGATAATACACCTCTTGCGCGAAAGGAAAAGCGTCCACCTTATCAGAATGCAGTTCAATTATTTCTGGATAAAATTGAAAATAACCTATGCATAATTGAGAAATTTTATTCATATATTGAGCGTGCTGGCAGAAATCCAGAGCAAGAGATTGCGCGAGCTAGTATCATAAAAGCAGATATCACAGCCGCAAAATCAATTGATTATGGTACGAATGAGAGTGCAGTTGCAGGCATTATTACATCTCCACCTTACTTATGTATGTCAGATTACAGTTTGGGGCAAAGATTGTCCTACTATTGGCTTTTCCCTGAATGTCTGAAGAATGATTACGATAAAGAAATGGGGGCCAGAAGAAAACGCACTAGCGCAGAATCAGCAGCAAAAAATTATTTTTCTGATTTTGAAAAGTTCCGAGATTTATCTTTCAATTTGCTTCGCCCAGGGGGATTTTTAGCTATGGTGCTTGGCGCTCCTGTTGCTAAATCTTTTGTTGATATAGAAATTCATAATAGAGTTGATACAATTTTAAAGGAAAAAGGATTTAAATTACTATGGTCAATATGGAGACCTATATATTGGCATCGCAATCATGGTTATGCTCGATTGAAAGAGGAGCGCATATCTATACATATAATAGAAAAGTGACAAAATAGCGGCAGAATAAGACCTTGATTTTAGTACTTCAAATCTTCCCATTAATATAGCTAGTTTGCTGAATTCAAGGTCTGTGCCTGTCACAATGGGCCTGCTAATAAAGGATACAAATGTATCGCGCAATCAGGTATCTGCCTTCATGGGCGGGTTTCTTCCTAATGCTCGCCATGACTGCTGGCGCGCAACCAACAGGTGTTTCTGTCAGCTATCAACTTCCCGATACGCTCGGCGAGACTTATTGCGTGACTTTGGCGATTGTGGACCCGAAAAATCCGGACTGGATTGTCAGCCAGTTTGTCGCCGGCGCGGCGCGGACGGTGACGAAAGAAAACGGCGGCAAGTTCAGTGAGGTTTGGGATGGGTTGGATGACAACTTCATGCCTGTGCCGCCGGGCGAGTATGCGGTCAAGGGGATCTACATGCCCGCGCGCAAGTGGCGGGTGGATGGCGAGTGGCACTCGGTGACGCCGCGATTCGTGACCGGCGCCTCAGCCTGGATGCCCACGCCGGAGCAGTGGGATAAGCCGGAGCCATTCGGCGGCGATCCGTGCGGCGCGCCCTTGTCCGATGTGGCCGTCGGGCGCAACGGCGTCGCGGTCTTTTATTATCAGTATCTCGAAAACGGCCTCAACAATCCGATGTTCGATCTGAACAAGCCCATCGCCTACGAGCAATTCCTGCGCGCGTTCAATTCGGGCGGCGCGGGCGGCGGCTCTTGCACGGCAACCGATGGCGAAACGGTCTGGAGTTTCAGCACCGACGGCGGCCAGAAATACGTCTATCGCGCCGACGGCAAATCTTTTGGAAGCAGCCCGGGCGCGAATCGCCCCAACGGCTATCTTCCCGAAGGCTGGGTAACGGCGATGGCCGCCTGGCGCGACGAAGCGGCGAAGAAATCGTTCGTCTATGTCGCGCAGCGCGGCAAGATCGTCGAGCCGCGCAAGCGCGACTTCCGCGAGAGCGACAGCGACTTCGCGGACAAGATCACAGTTCACGACGGCGATAATGGAAAAGTTTTGGCCACTCTGCCCTTGGCGCGACCACAGGGATTGGCCGTTTATGCGAACGCCCTTTACGCGCTTCACGCGGAAAAGGAAAACGGCCAAAGCGGATTCGCCATCAGCATGGCGCCGCTGGAATCAGGCCTTCCGAAAGGGCCGTGGAAGCGGGTATTCATCGTGCCGGCGGCGATCAAGCCGTTCGATCTTGAGATAGACAGCCACGGACGCTTTTACATCAGCGATCCCACCGCGAACAAAGTCCATCAATTCAGCGCCGACGGTAAACCGCTGCTCACCTATGGCCGTCTCGATGCGCAAAAGCCCGGCGCCTACGATCCATTGTCGTTGATCTCTCCTGGCAAGCTCGCGACCTGGACCGACAGCGAAGGCGCGGACCGGCTCATCATCGTCGAGCAGGGCGGCCCCAACCGCGCCAGCGAATGGAGCGCCGACGGCAAACTGATACACGAATTCCTCACGCTGCAAACCAAGTCGAATGACGGTTACGCCTTCGATCCCGAAAACCCGCATAAGATTTATATCCCTGGACAACAGAACTGGCTCACCCGCTTCAAGGTGAATTACGAAAAGCGGAAGTGGGAGGTGGACGCGGTCTGGCCCAACGTCGGGGACGATCCGCGCTCGCTGCGACTGGAAAAGCCGCAGTTCATCCGCGCGAATGGCCGTGAGTACCTTGCCGGCGGGCGCAGCCTCAACGTCTATCGCCGCGACGGCGACCGCTGGCTGCTCTCCGCCGCGATCTTGCATGAACGCGCAGATAACAAGGAGCGCATCGGCTTCTGGCATGACGCCAATGGCAATGGCCGCGTGGATGACGATGAAGTCACGCCCGTCACTCCGCCGGGACATTTCATAACCTATCACGGCCAGAACTGGCTCGATGACCTGTCGCTGATCGCGATCAATCAGGGCGGGAATGATGTCTGGCGCCTCGCCCCCAGCGGCTTCGACGCGCATGGGAATCCCATCTTCAAGGAATTCGCCAAACTCTTCAGCGATTCCGTGTTCGAGGCTCGCCTCGCGGGCAAGGCGGACGCGATCCACGGCGGCAATGAACTGGCGGACAAGTTCGCAAGCGATTGGGCGCAGGCCGACGGCTCGCTCGCCGATGGCTTCTACGTGCAGGCGCGCGGCGGCAAGAACTTCAGCGCCAACGAAGGCCCTCAGCATAAAATCTCCCGCTACGTCCCCGACGGCAATGGCGGCTATCGCATGACCTGGCGCGTGGGCCGCACGGCGATGATGCGCACAGCCCTGCCCGGCGAAGTCTATGGCGCGATGCGCATCCGGCGTCCGATCAATGGCCTGCTGAGCGTGGTGGATCAATCGCGCTGCGGCGTGCTGCTGTTCAACGAAGACGGCCTGTATGTGGACACAATCTTCCCCGACTCGCGCCGGGGCTTCTCGCGCAACGTCGCGGGCGTCTATCCGCAGCCGGGCGAATTCTTCGTCGGGACGATCATTCCCAATCGCGAAAATGGCAAGATATATTTCGCCATGGGCAAATACACGCCGATGCTCTTCGAGGCGGAAGGCTGGTCGCTGAAAGAAAATCCCGTGCGCCCTCTCACGACGGCGCAAAAGACGGTAACGATTTCCGCCGCGCAGATCGCCAGTCCCCCTGAGATCGCACTCAGCGTGCGCGGCGGCGCCGGCGCGGCGCGGATCGCGCGCTTTGCCCCCGCGCTAGGCGGCGTTGCGCTCGACGGCTCGATGAGCGGATGGGAATCGTGCGAGCCGGTCCAGTTCGCCGCCGATAAAGACCAGACCGTTGAAGTCCGCTGCTGCTATGATCCGGACTTTATGTATCTGCGCTGGCATGCGCGGCTCGCGGCGAAGTTCGATCCGAAACCCTCCGAGCCGCTCGAACGCGTCTTCACTCACGACCGCCTCGCCGATACCGTGAGTTTTTATTTTCAGGGCGATCAATCGGCAAAGTCCGGCGGTCCTCTCGAAGGACGCCCCGGCGACGCGCGCATAGTCTTTGCCCTATGCAAAAACGCCCCCGCCCCCGCACCCATCGCTCGCATAACTCCCATCGCTCCCATCCCTCCCACAACTCCCATCTCTCCCATCACCCCCATCGCCCTCGGCATGTTCCCCAAATGGTCCGGCAATGAAAAAGCCTCTCCGCGCATCTATGCCACGCCAGTGAACAAGGCTGCGTTCGAGCATGTCGGCCCGATCGAAGGCGCGCAACTCGGCGGAATAGCGGACGCGGACGGCAAAGGTTTCGTCATCGCCGCCGCGATCCCGCGCGCGGCGATCGCTCCGATGTTGGCCTCATTCTCCGGCGGCATGTCAACGATGGTGAACTTCGAGGCCACCTTCGGCGGCCACAACAAATTCTGGTGGGCCAACCGCGACGCTTCGGCCAGCCGCGAAACCTATGACGAGCCAACCGAAGCGCGGCTTTATCCGGGATCGTAGGCGCCGGCGCAGTTTCAGCCGCTCGACAAAGGCGTCGTCATCCGGAACTGGCTCATCTGCGGCCCGTTCGGCGGTCCGGGCGCCGAGAAGTTCAAGCGCGATCCGAATGGCGTCATCCCCGGAACGAAAATCGAAATGAAAAAAGCGGTGCGCGATTTTTGCGAAGCCGCCGCCTATCCCCCCGACTCCGGCAAGGTTGATCTTCAGGCCGTATTCAATGGCGACATGATTCGCGGCTATTGGCCCGATCCGCGCAAGGTGCAGTGGAAGCCTGCGACGATTGCCGATCTCGACACACGCGTCATCCTTGGCGACGGCGGTCAAGTCTGGTACGCCGCGACGTGGATAAATGTTCCTGCCGACACCGAGCTGGACTTTCAGTTTCAGAGCCATGCGCAGACGACGCTGCGCTGGTTCCTCAACGGCCAGCCTGTGAAGACCGGCGAATTCAAAGAAGAAAAAGGCTCTGCCCATTCGTCGTCGGCCAGGCGGCCCCTGACTCTGCGCCGTGGCTGGAATCAAATCATGCTCCGAGGTTACTGCACGGGATACCCGCCGTTTCGCGCGGGCCTCGTTTTGTCCGGTCCCAGCGAAAAACTCTGGACCTTGAAACTCACCGCGAATCCGCCGCCGGAAACGGCGAAAGTCAAAGCTGAATAGCAATAGCTAAGGGACTGTCATAAAAAAACTGTTGCATCTCTGCCGCTCCCATGTTATCGTTGGAGGCATGGATACTAAATTGATCACACAACGCTTTAATTTTCTGGCTCCATTCCTGAACGAGCGCATGCGCAGGCTTTACGCTGCGGCAGAAGCCAATGCCATTGGTTTCGGGGGCGCCATGGCGGTTTCGCGCGCGACCGGCGTCTCGCGTCGCGCCATCGCGCAGGGGCAGAAAGAGTTGAAGCAGCCGCCCGTTCCCGGCGCCGGGCCTTTTGAGAAAAGCGCTAGATTCCTTTTTGGCCGGCCAGGGCCATGAGATATTCATGGATGGCGTCGGCGGCTTTGCGGCCGGCGCCCATGGCTTCGATGACGGTGGCCGATCCCGTGACGATGTCGCCGCCGGCATAGACGCCCGGTTTGGAAGTCGCGCCGGTCTCGGCGTCAATGACGATATAGCCCCACTTGTTCAACTCCAAGCCCTTCGTGGTCTTCGTCAGCAGCGGATTGGCGCTGGTGCCGATGGCCATGATGACCACTTCGCATTCGAGCGTGAACTCCGAGCCGGGAATGGGCACGGGGCGACGGCGCCCGGACTGGTCGGGTTCGCCCAATTGCATCCGGATGCATTCCATGGCCCGCACTTGGTTGTTTTGGTCGCCCAGGATGCGCACGGGATTGCACAGCAGCTTGAACTCGATGCCTTCTTCTTCCGCGTTTTCGATCTCTTCGGCGCGCGCCGGCATTTCATCGTGGCTGCGGCGATAGACGATATAGGAATGCTCTGCGCCGAGGCGCTTGGCCGTGCGCGCAGAGTCCATCGCGACGTTGCCGCCGCCGACGGTCACCATGTTCTTGCCCACCTTGATGGGCGTCTGGCTGCCGGGCAGATAGGCCTTCATCAGGTTCGAACGCGTCAGGAACTCATTGGCCGAATAGACGCCGACCAAGTTCTCGCCGGGAATATTCATGAACTGCGGCAAGCCGGCGCCGACGGCGATAAAGAGGGCATGAAAGCCCCATTCGGTCAGCAGCTCATCCACGGAGGCGAGGCGTCCGACGACGTTATCGAGCCGGATTTCGACGCCGAGGGATTTCACGTAATCCACTTCGCGCTGAACGATGGCTTTCGGCAGACGGAACTCCGGGATGCCATAGACCAACACGCCGCCGGCTTTGTGGAAGGCTTCGAAGATCGTGACGCCGTGTCCCAGGCGCGCCAGATCGCCCGCCACCGTCAATCCCGCCGGCCCGGAGCCGACCACTGCGACCTTGAAGCCCGTTGGAGCATGCTGCGCGACCGGCGCCGCCTGTCCCTGCTGGCCGTGCGCCGCTTCCCAATCCGCCGCGAAACGCTCAAGCCGGCCAATGGCGACTGGGCCGAACTTGGCTTTGAGCGTGCAATACTTTTCGCACTGGTCTTCCTGCGGACACACGCGTCCACAAATCGCAGGAAGGCTGTTCTTGTCTTTGAGCGTGCGGGCGGCGCCGGCGAAATCGCGCGCGGCGATCTGGCCGACGAAGAGCGGAATATCCACGCCAACCGGGCAGCCGGCGATGCAGGGTTTCTTCTTGCACTGGATGCAACGTTTGGCCTCGGCCACGGCGGTTTCGTCATCGTAGCCGAGAGCGACCTCATTAAAATTGCCGCTTCGGGCAGTGGCGTCTTGGTGGGGCATTGGATGGCGGGGAGGAATCTTACTCATGTTTCTCTATATCCTTCGGGAGATCGGAGAGCGCTCTTCATTGCAATGGAGCCGCGTCTCGCTTCTTTCGCAAAATACTCGTATTGCCGTAACGCATGCCAGTCTTCAGTTCCTTCCCGCACCCATCCTCGCCGCATACGAGCCTGATGCCGCTGAGCCGCTGGAACTGATTTCGATAGAAGCTCCAATCGTCCAACTTGGACGCTTGCCAACCGTCCGGAAAATTGAATCTCAAATTTTCGACAGTAATCGGGACCATCATCCGGCCTCCGATTCAATGTAGCGGTCGGACTGGCTTAATTCCTCCTGCAAGGCGTCAATCGGCCCGATATCGTCAGCCGTGTCGCCTTGCTCGACCTCAACTTCATTGCCATTGCGCTGAAGACCAAAAAATCTGGAGGGAATTTGACTGAACTCTTTGCCTTTCAATAAAATATCGAGTTCTCGAATCAGGAACAGGCTGTGGCTGGCGACGAACACCTGAATACCGCTCTTGCAGAGGTGCAGAATCGTGCGGGCGATCATCTTGATAATTTTCGGATTGAGGTTCGCTTCGGGCTCATCCCAAAACAAGAATCCCTTGTCCACAAGCGAACCTGTTGCGATCAGCCGCGCGATCATGGCGAATTTGCGAAGACCCTCGGCGACCAAATGCATTTCCATGCGACCCTCGGCAATATTCAAATAAAAACGCCCGGCGTCGTCCAGTTCGACTTTTCCTCCCATCGCGGTTTCGAGAGGCGCCAGCAGTTCCTTGATCTGTTCCTCTCGCGGTCCTCTCGCCAATGGCGCGCCCAATAAAAGGCAGGTATCCCGCCATGTCTGTTCGAATGGAAGGTGCGTTGTCGCATACAGCGACAAAAAACCAGGATAGATGGTCAGCAGCTCGCGAGTCGGCAAATACACAGGCAGTTTGTCAATCCAAGCCGATGGGAGCTTGCTCACAGCAACTTCCGATTTGCTGGCAGTATTGAATGAGAATCGCAACTGATCTTTCGCCGGCGAGAAGATGCAACCAACATCGCAACTTTTCTTGCCGCGTCCGCCGCGTCGGGCCAGCCGTCCCAGCTCATCCGGCATGAAAACGTCTTTTAATTTGCTGGCGATCTCCGTCTGGAGATGCGACTTGGTTGGGGTCGCGGAACCCGATTCCTTGAGTCCGTTTGCGCAGATGTAGATGGCGGAATAGGCCATCTTCAGAATATGAGTTTTCCCTGTGCCATTCTCGCCAATCATTACATTGATTCCCTGCGCGAATTTAAAATCCGCATTTGCGAACGCTGTGAGATTCTTCAGACTGAGAGATTCCAGCATCGTGAATTCTCCTCTTGCATGAAAAGCGCAGGGTCACGACTGCGCATTCAGTATCTTATAAAGCAAAACACAACCGTTCATTAAGC
>JAPLSP010000705.1 GCA_026398575.1 Candidatus Sumerlaeota bacterium
CGGAAGGACTGCAAGGACCGCAACGACTTCATGAACCACAGGGAACGCAAAGAACAAAAAGATAGTAGAAGGGCTGTTGGAATCCCGTGGCTAGCGCGCTGCGAACCATTTCACTGCCCGGTCTTGGGCGCTTTGGGCGCCAGGCGCTTCAATACCGCTGGCTCGGGCCATGCGTCTTTGATATTGAGAATATCCACGACAAATTTCTGAAGATCGGCGGTCGCGGCGGTCAGGACCACGTGATCCTCGATGATCTCGTGTTTGACCAGATTGGGATTCGCCTTGACGGCAGACGCCAGCCACTCGGGACTGATGAACGTCACCTTCAGGCTGTCTTTATCGAGCGTGATGCGCGCGAAGGAGTGCGCCGGCACGTAGTGCACTTTGTAGAAGCCATTCTCATCCGGCTTAGGGTCAATGGGGTACAGGTCCAGGAACGTAGCGCCGCTCAACTTCAGCATGCTCACAAGGAAGGTTCCCTCTTTCGCCTGTTCATCCACGGTCGTCAGCCTGTATTGCTTGTCGCCTTCGCGGATGAACGAATATTTGTTGGTTCCATCTTCATTGGTCCAAGCGCCGACCAGGGTCGCATCATAAATCAGGTCCTTGTCAGTGTAGAGCGGATGAAGCGACGGCACGCAGGCAAAGATTGCCGTCAAGATGGCGCCAGCGACAGCGATAGCGATTTTTCTCATGATCGTCTCCTTTTTGATCTTAATGTTTTGCAAAAACTCCCGAAAACCTTTTGCTTCCCGGCCAATTCAAACGCGTTGTTTTTATCAGCGGCATCCACGTTCCGGCAAGCGCATTCTTAGGGCGCATCCCGACTTATCAATAAGCCCAAGCTTCATGAAATACTCAGCGTGTCTATTGCAGCTGGCGCCACATGGTAGGCCGTCCGCTCCGTCGGGCGGCCTTGGCGCGCTGTGGCCGCCCGACGGAGCGGGACGGCCTACCATGCGGCGCTAATCTGGATAGATGCCGCTTTTCATCGCCCAGCGACAATGGACTTGTGCTTGGAGAGCAGCTCCACCACCCGGCACACTCCCAACGCGCACAGGGCAAAAATTCATATTGCCCCGGGCACAAGGCGCCTGCGATGATTGTGCGAGATCAAGAGGCCAAAGGGGCGCGTTCGATGGAGCACATCAAATGGGATGACGATATTTCGGTGGGCATCCAGAAAATGGATGATCAACACAAGCATTTGCATGCGCTGGTGAATGACCTCCTGGAGGCGATGGACGAGGAAAACAGCGTGGCGCTGAATCAGGCCTTCGAGGACCTGATTCAATATACACGCATGCATTTCGCCGCCGAGGAAAATCTTCTGATCACGCACGGCTATCGGCAGACCCATATCCACAAGAAAATTCATCACGATTTGATCGCCCAGCTCTTGGAGATACAAGAGGATGTTCGCGGCGGGAAATCCGCCGGGGACCCAAAATCGCGGCAGTTTCTCGAGGATTGGCTGAACAACCATATCATAACGATGGACAAGCCTTATGGTTTGTTCCTCAACGCCAAAGGAATCCATTAGCGCGCCGCAATTCGGGTATTCGGGAGAGGCGTTTCGGCATGGGCCTGTTTCGCGCAATTGTCTGTATCATTTTTCCGCCGCTGGCAGTGATAGATAAAGGCTGCGGGAGTTTGTTGCTGGTCAGCTTATTGACGCTGGCCGGGTGGATTCCCGGCGTAATTGGCGCCATTGTGATTTGTATGCGTCCGCCGGATTCAAATTAGTATATTTTCCGGTTGACAATGTGTCATTTGCTAAAGGTATCCTAGAGAAAGCTTTGGTTGTTTGGTTCCCCACTCAGCCAAGGGATTTCAGTATTTTGCTCAAATTCATCACTCGCTGAAGCTGCCGAAAGGAGCGGAAGATGTCACAATGCTGCCTCTCGAACAAGGGATGTTGCGATTCGTTGGTCGCGCTACGTCGCTCGAAGAAGCGTGAGTTGGATCCTCGGGGAAGGGTCATTGGAATGGCGATGGCAGCCATCCTAGCCTGTCTTGCTTCTCTGGCGCCCGCCCAGAACGCGCTTGCGCCTCGCGCGGGGGCAAAGACGCCGGACATCCAAGAGGCGCTGGGCTATTTCGCGCATGGACAGCAAACCGTGCGCGTGATCGTTATGCTTAATGGCAGCCAGGCGCCTGAGATAGTCGCCTCCATCATCGCCCAGCCACAGGGCGCCGCCGCCTTGCGCCGGCAGGTTCGCTCGCTGCAAGACGCGGCCCTGTCCCAATTCCAGTCCGCCGAACTGCAAGTCGGGCATCGCTACGAGAACCTGCCCGGCTTTTCCGCCGACGTGACGCTGGACGGCTATCAGCAGCTGGTCGCCACGCCCGGCGTGGAATCCGTAACGCTGGCCCGCGAGATGAATCTGCATCTGGCCCAGGGCATTCCCCTGATTGGCGGCGTCCCCATCCGCGGCAGCTACAATGGCGCCGGCATCGCCGTGGCGGTGGTGGATTCGGGCGTTGACTATACGCATCCTCAGTTGGGAAGCGGCAATTATCCGAACAACAAAGTGATCGGCGGGTTTGACTTTGGCGACAACGACCCCGACCCCCGACCCATCGGCGTCGCGCATGGCACCGCGGTGGCGGGCATCATCGCGGGCGATCCAACAACCAGCGGTCCGGCCGACTATACGCAAACGCAAACCGGCAGCGGCGGAGTGGCCTTCAGCGCCAAGTTGTACGCCTTGAAAGTGACCGCGGGAACGGGCCAATCCGCCAAATCCGACGCCGTCATCGCGGCGTGGGACTGGTGTATCACACACAAAGATTACGATAAAGATAATCCCATTCTGGTCATCAATACCAGCATGGGCGGCGGACAATATAGCGATCAAATCACCTGCGCCAACGCCTCGCCGCTGATGGCCGCCGCCGCGCGATTGGCTACAGCCTACGGCATCACCATGGTCGCTTCAGCGGGCAATGATGGAACGACCAACTCGCTGGCGCTCCCGGCCTGTCTGTCAGATGTCATATCCGTGGGCGCCGTGTATGACGATGCGATCAAGGACGGGCCTTGCCCCACTCAAAACACGGGGCCGGACGTGCCGACCTGCTATAGCAACGTGGCGCCGTTCATGGATTTGCTGGCCCCCGCCGAATGGGCGACAACGCTGGATATCGCGGGCCTTGGCGGATATGATGATGATCCGGCCTATCTCAATTTCACGAAGAGTTTCGGCGGTACCTCCGCCGCCTCGGCATACGCCGCCGGAGCCGTGGCTCTGCTTCAATCGGCAGCTAAAACTACGAAAGGCAATTATTTGCCGGTCAGCACCGTGCGGAGCTTATTGACAGGAAAAGGCGACATCATTGACATCGTCCGCGCGAATCATCTTCCCAAGCCGCGAATCAATCTTGGCGCAGCAGTCGCGAATATGCCCGATCTGCCTCCGCCGCCTTATCTGTTGCCGTCCGTGGCCAGTCAAGGCTTTCTCTATAATGGCGCCCTTTATGCCCCGGCGAATTTCAGCAACGGATATGGCGTCAGCACAGCCTTTGCAATGGGATACTATTACAAAACCTATCAGGACGCCAAAGCCAGGGGCTTGAAGCCGGAGGATCTGGCGCAGAACCCGCAACACTGGGTCAGCCCCTATTTCCTGTTCACCAATGGCGGAAGCGACTTCTTCTTCCTGACCGGCGAAATGCTGAGGGGATATGGCTCTCCATCCGTGCTCCAGTACCCCGGATATTTGATTAACCCGACGCTGGACGATCTGGCCGATGCCGCCAATCACAAGATTGTGGATTTTGCGCCCTTCTTTTATCACCGGCCTGTTGTAAACAGGAGCGGCAAATTCCAGGGCGGGAACTGGAGCAATAACGTCGCCGCGCTGCAGAAGTGGCTCCCGGATTCCAGCATAAAAAAGGACGGCGATTTGCTGGTCCTGGGCATTCCCGTTTACGACAGTTTCGCAAACTATTCGCCAGACCCCGATGAAAAAGACGTGCGCAAGATTCTTTATGACGGCCCCGCCGCCGGGGAAACCGTGAAGGGTTTCCATGCCGTCTGCATCGTGGATTATCTCGGCAGCGTGCACGCCTACAAGATCATCAATAACTGGGGCGACAAATGGGGCGTGAATCCTTTTACGGGAACCTCATCCGTCAACGTCCAGTTATTTCCGCGAGGGTATGGCTGGCTCAGCGAGCGCTTTATCCAGCGTTTCGCGGTCGAGGCATGGACGATCCGCAGCGCCAAATCACTAAGCATTGCGCAAGCGGTTACGACTCGCGGCCGGGCGCAACTGACGCAGACCACCGATTACAATATCTCCTACGCGGGTCCGGGCGTGTTGACGTGGGACATTCCGGCCTCGCCGACTGAGAGCATCGTCTTGCGGATTCACGAGGGCGGCGTGGACGATACGCTCAGTATTTCGCGCAAGCGCGGTGTACGTGTGGGCGATACAATCCCCATCGTTCGGACAGATGCCTCCTTGAAAAAACTCTATACCGAAGCTTCGATCACCACGCTTTCCGTTGCAGCCCGTCTGGCCACTCTGGTCACTCGCGATTGCCATGTCGAAAATATCATTACCACCAAATCGGTTGGACTGATCCGCATGTCAGGGCGGCCGAATTCCTCCTGGCCCGAGATCGCCTCGCAGCATTATCAGGAAACCTATATCCGAAATCTCAACGTATCCCTGCCCGATCAGGGCGTTGCGATGAAACTCTATAATCGCTTTTATACCGCTATTCAGTCGAACCTGGACAATACCGCCGCGGCGGCAGAAAAGCCGGCGGTGATGCAATTGTCCGGAGTCGTGCTGAAAGATTTGCGTCTTGGCGCGCAGAGTGTCAAGCAGATCGCGACGGTTTCGAAAAAGTATAATGACATAAAGAGCGATATCCCAAATTTCATCAGCTATGGCGCAGTGGAAGAACCATACGTGCCTGTGGCCCAGCTGGCGCCGGCCAATAAAATAAGCGGAAAATCCCTGGCGGCGCGCGCTGGCGCGAGCAAGGCTTTGGCACAAAATCTAGCGGTTCCCACCAGCGCCACAGATATCCGGAATGATGAAGGCTTGGTTATAAATGACACCATCACTACGGTGAATGGAAAACTTTATAAAATTCAGATCACCCCTCTCTTTACCAATGTTTTCGTGGACTGCGTGTCGCTAAAAGCAAACATCGGGCTCAATATAACGCTCTTGGATTCTTTCTTAAACACGTCGGCGCCGTTGGCGGTATCGGTAAGACAAGGGCAGCAAAGCAGTCTTGAATGCGATGTGCGCGATGGTGGCATTTTTTATCTCTGGGTCTATCCTACTACCTCCGTTCTCCCACTGAGCTTTACTCTGACGTGGGATGACAAGATCACTCCTACGCCTCAGAAATTCGATCGTTTGATAACTGCGTCTGAAATCGCCTTGATTTCCGCAAATGCAGGCAATATTGCTCCCAGCGCTATTTTTTCCGGCGATATCCGGCGAATGACGGGGCGGGGAGTCATGTTCACGATTCCCATCAACATGATCCCCTTTGACAAAAAGAAAATCAATCTTCCCCAGCCTGGCGACCTGAATCTGGGAACCCTTGTCAGCCAAGGCAAGAGTCTGTCGTTGTCCTCGGTTGGCGGAATCGTTGCGGCGGACAGGATTATCTGTGGAGGCGAAGTGGCAAGCCTCTCCTCGCGCGTCTCCAAGTATCGCGTGGATCACTTCGACCGCAACGTCAAGGGCGATGACGCGTTCACCTCCACGATCTGGTATCATGGCGGCGTCGTGGGCTATGCGCCGCCGCCGACGTCGCAGATACCGCCGGCCTACATGCGCGTGATCTCCGGCGTGCAGGAAATTCCCGCCGTGGGGGCGCCGTCATTCGATATCAAATCCATCACCGCCGACATCGCGATCTTCGGCGTCTTCGCCGCGCGTCCGCAGGAAGTCCCGGACCCGAGCAAGCTGGATGTCGTTGTGCCCGCCGCCAACATTAATGCGATGCGGACGGGCCTGGACACCGGCGCCATCAAGAAGCAGTATCAGGACGTCTGGTGGTATCGGATTCAGGGCACGGGCTATACCGGAACTCCCGTGAAGCCGGTTTCGGGTGTGGTGTTGTTCAACCTGATCCCTCCGGCGCCGGAACAGTAGTCAACAGGACAAGCGTTTGAGCGATTCGCATATTCGCAGAATCATTGAGGGCAGAATCATAATGATTCTGCCCTTCTTGATTCTGTGGATATGAAACAAATGTGACAGACAACCGGTAGTTTTCGAGTTATGGTATGCCGATCAGCCGTATGAAGGAAGTCACCACAGAGACACCGAGGCACAGAGAAATTCACAAAGAATTTTTTCAAGCATTTCTGGATGCATTTCTCTGTGCCTCGGTGTCTCTGTGGTAGTTTTATCAAATTGGCTATGTGATTGCGAAAGGGAATTGTATGCCGCACACGTTTTTGCGCCGCAGGCAAAGTTTGAAAAATCTGCACGAAACGGTTTACAGCCATATCTATACGCCCGTCGCCCAACTCGACGCCGTGGCTTACTGGAGCAAGGAACCGCTGCCGTTCTCGCGGCGGACGTCCGGCAAAAAAATCTCCGTCGCGCTTGGCAAAAAATGGGGGAACCTCTTCGATTGCGCCTGGTTTCATTTCACCGGACGCGTTCCCGCCGCCGCCGCGGGACGCGAGACGGTTCTGCTCATTGACGTGTCGGGCGAGGGCTGCGTCTTCGACGAACATGGCAATCCCGCCCTCGGCCTGACCAGCCGCGGAAGCGAATTTCCCGGAACGTTCGGCCCGACCAAGCGCGCCGTGCCGTTGCTCAAAAGAGCCAAAGGCGGCGAAAAGGCGGACGTCTGGGTGGACGCCGGCTGCAACGGCCTGTTCGGCAACCTGCTCAGTGATGGCGTGCTCAAGGAAGCCTCCATCGCCGTTCTCAATCGCGAAATGTGGGGCCTGTTTTTCGACGCCGAAGTTCTCTGGCATTTGATGATGGAGCTGCCCGAGGAATCCGCGCGGGGGCAGCAAATTCTTTTCGCGCTTCACCGCGCCTCGCTCTGCCTGAATGACTACACCGAAGAAGAGGCGCAGGCCGCGCGGGCGATCCTGGCGCCCGCGCTGGCCAGGAGCGGCGGCGATCCGGCGCTGCAAATCAGCGCCGTCGGACATGCGCACATTGACCTGGCATGGCTCTGGCCCGTGCGCGAGACCAAGCGCAAAGGCGCCCGCACCTTTGCGACGGCGCTGGCCTTGATGGAGCGCTATCCCGAATACATTTTCGGCCAAAGCCAGCCGCAGATATATCAGTGGATGAAGGAGGACTATCCGGCGCTCTATCGGCGCATCAAGCGGCGCGTGGCCGATGGGCGCTTCGAGCCGCAGGGCTGCATGTGGGTCGAGGCCGACACCAACATCACCGGCGGCGAGTCGCTGGTGAGGCAAATCCTTCACGGCAAGCGCTTCTACCGCCGCGAATTCGGCAAGGATATCAACTACCTCTGGCTTCCGGACGTCTTCGGCTACAGCGGCGCGCTGCCGCAAATCCTCAAGAAATCGGGCGTGGATTATTTCATGACGCAAAAGATGTCGTGGAACGTGTTCAACAAATTCCCGCACCACACCTTCTTCTGGAAAGGCATTGACGGCTCGCGCGTGCTGGCGCACATGCTGCCGGACGATGACTATAACGGTACGGCCCTGCCCCTGCGCGCGTGCTACGCCGAGCGCAACTACAAAGACAAGGCCGTCTGCGGGCACTGCCTGATGCTCTTCGGCATCGGCGACGGCGGCGGCGGACCGGGCGCGGAACACCTCGAACGGCTGGCGCGAGAAAAGAACTTGTCGGGAATGCCGGCGATCCGCATGGCGCCCGCTGAGGAGTTCTGGCCGCTGATTGACCGCGAAGACGCGTCCTACGCCGAATGGGTGGGCGAGCTCTACCTCGAACGCCATCAAGGCACCTTCACAACGCAGGCGCGCAACAAGCGCGCCAACCGCAAGATGGAGCTGGCCCTGCGCGATTGCGAATTCGCCGCTGTGATGGCGATGACGGCGGGACGCGCGAAGTATCCGGCTGCGGCCCTCGAAAAAATCTGGCAGGAGGTTTTGCTCTATCAATTCCACGACGTGCTGCCCGGCTCCTCGATCACGCGCGTCTATGACGAGTCGCTGGCGCGCTATGGCGAAATGATGAAGGAAACCGAATCCCTGTTTTCGGCGATGGCCGCGGCGCTGGCCGGCGCCATTGACACGCGCGACGCCGTCAAGCCCGCCATCCTGTTGAACACACTTTCATGGGACCGCATGGGATGGGAAAAGATCGGCGATCAATGGACGCCGGTATCCGTTCCCGCGATGGGATATCAAGTAGTGGATACTGCCTTTTCCCGCGAGCTTCGGTTCAAGGATGTATCCGCCTCCACAATGCATCTCGAGAACGATTGCCTCCGCGTGACATTCGACCCGGAGGGATGGATCATTTCCGTCTTCGACAAGATCAACCGGCGCGAGGCCGTGGCCGAAGGCGAACGCGCCAATCTTCTGAAAGTCTATCGCGACGAGGGAGACGCATGGGACTTCCCTGAAAGCTCCGATCTTTACGCCGAACGCCCCGTTGAATATTTCCGCCTGGAATCCAGCAAGGCGCGTCTGGACGGGCCGCGCGCGATGGTGCGGCAAACGCGCGTCTATGGCGGTTCGCGCCTGACGCAGGAGATCACTCTGACCGCCGGCAGTCCGCGGCTCGATTTCGTCACGCAGGTGGATTGGCGCGAAAAGCATCGCATGTTGCGCGCTTCATTCCCGGTCGCGGTCCAGGCGACGGAAGCCACCTGCGACATCCAGTTCGGCAGCCTGAAACGCCCGGCGCATCGCAACACCTCCTGGGAACAGGGAAAGATCGAAATCTGCGCGCACAAGTGGATTGACATGTCCGAGCCGAGTTTCGGCGTGGCGCTGCTGAACGACTGCAAATACGGCCATCGCGTCATCGGGAACACAATGGACATCAATCTGCTGCGAAGCCCGTGCTTCCCCGATCCCGTGGCCGATCGCGCGCGCCATCAATTCACCTACGCGCTCTATTCGCATCAGGGCGATTATGCGATGGGGGGCGTGGTTGAAGAGGCGTATGAACTGAACGTGCCGTTGCGCGTGATCCCCTGCCCTGCGTTGCGGAAGGCCTCGGCGCCTGCATCCCGGAAAGCCACAGCGCCCGCGACGCGCCGGGAAAAACTTCTGCCCGCCTCGCATTCCTTCCTGGAGGTGGAAGAGATCTGGCTCAATCCATCGCCTGAAGATGAGCAATCGCCCGCGCCCTGGCTGGCTTCGCGGGTTGTTGTGGAGGCGGTGAAGAAAGCGGAAGACGTCAATGGAATCATCGTGCGGCTTTATGAGACGAATGGCGCCCGGACGGCGGCAAGGATTCATTTCGGGTTCCCGGTCAAGTCGGCGGCGCTGGTGGACCTGATGGAGGAAAATCCCCAGCGGCTCAAAGTCCGGAAAGGCGCCGTAGACGTCACCTTCGGCCCGTTCGAAATCCAGACGCTGCTGATTCAATCATAAAGCAGACGCGGCCCGCCGGACCGCGCAGGAAGATGATTGGCTCACCACATTCTTTCATGCCGCGAGGTTGAGGTTAATGAAATAAGGACAAGCGCCCAAGAGCATCCTGAATCCCTGTCTTGGTATCAAGTGCAAATGCATGAGATTACGAATTTGAAACCTCATTGCGTCAACCCGGTCAGATCGGGTTCGATCTTCTTGTTTGCCTTGATCATCTCGTCCCACGTGAGCTTGCCGTTGATCTTCCCCGCCTCGCGCCCCAGGATGCCGGTGAGCGTGCTGTTGACTCCCGCCAAAACGGTGGGATTGTGGCAAGCGCCTTCGAGGATGTTTTTGTGAAACAGCGCGATGTTGCTCTTGGCGCCATCCGAATAGAGGCTGGTGTGCTCGCCGCCCTGCCAGCCGCCATGCGATTTCTGATAAATCCATGTCCGTCCGTTATAACGGCCTTCCATCACGGCGCCCTGCCCAAAAGCGGTCAACCCGCAATAGTCATCGCCGCTGGCGTCCTGGATGTATTTTCCGCGATGATTGTGGATCAAGCCGGCGGCGAACTGGTACGTGGCTGAAAAGATGTCATGACTGTCGCCGTTGGGATTTTTGCGGCTGCGACGCGAACATCCAATGGCGAAGAGCGGCGCCTCATAGTTCGCCAGCCATTGCGCGGCGTTGAGCGCGTGAACGCCCGCCGCCAGCAGATAGCCGCCGCCCAATTCCTCGTCATTGACCCAAACCAGTCCCCGCAAACGGCTTTCGAGATTCTTCGTCTTGGGCGGATCGGCGGCGCCTTCATCAAAGTAGTAAGAGCAGATGAAAGGAATCTTGCCCAGTTCGCCCGCGCGAATTCGTCTGACCGCCTCCTGCCAGAGCGGACTGGCGAGAATTTGGAAATCCACAAAGAAAACGAGTTTCTGTTCGGCGGCCTTCCTTCCCGATTCGGCGATGCTCAGGCAACCCACCGTGTCGCATGCGATTGGTTTGGCCATATAGACATGACAGCCGGCATTGACGGCGGCGGCGGCATGTTCGGGAAACGCATAAGGCGGAGTCTGAAGGATGACCGCGTCCACTTTGCTTTCGATCAGCCGACGGTAGCCCATCAGCCCGGAGAAGCGGCGCGTCCTGGCCACGCCCAGAATATCGCCAATCTCGTCCGCCACTTGGGGGAAATAATCGGCCACCGCCACTACCTTGAAGCCGCCATGGTCATCAAAGAGATGGGCGATCCATCGTCCGCGTTCGCCCAGGCCGACAATGCCAATTTCGATTTTCGAATTCGCCGCCGCGCCCCGAACCTGCGCGGGTTTGACGATGCTGAATGCGCTTCCGACCGCGGCGGCTGCTGCCGTGAGTTTGCGGCGGCTGAGGGCGGGCGAAATCTCATTTCGATCCGTTATAGCTTTCATCCTGTTTCCTATCGCGTATGCATTTATGCCTTTATCCCGCACCGAACGACAACATGCTCTCGTTCATTGCTATCCGTGTTATCCGAGAAATCCGTGGTTGAAAATTAACCACAGATTTCCCGGATAACACGGATGTCGCGCCGCGAAGCAGTATATTTTTGCAGACGGAATTTTCAAATATCCTTGTCCAGCTCTATTGCGTCAAGCCGCTCAGATCCACCTCGATCTTCTTGTTGGCCTTGATCATCTCATCCCAGGTCATCTTCCCATTGATCTTGCCCGCTTCGCGCCCGAGGATCGTTGTGAGGGTGCTGTTGACGCTGGTCGGCGCCGTCGCGTTATCATACACGCCCTCGGTGATGTTTTTATGGAACAGCGCGACGTTGCGCTTGGCCCCTTCGGCGTAGAGGCCGGTATTCTCACCTCCCCGCCAACCGCCGCCGGGACCGCCGTGAATCCAGGTCTTGCCGGTGTAACGCCCTTCCATCGTTGCGCCCTGCCCATAGGCCACCAAACCGCAGAAATCATTGCCGCTGTCGTTCTTGATATGCTCGCCGCGATGCGCGATGAGCGAGCCGTCCGGCATCTCGTAGGTGATTGAATAGACGTCATGGCTGTCGCCATGCGGGTCCTTGCGGCTCCGGCGCGAGCAGCCCATCGCGCTCAGGGGGGGCTTATCTCCCGCGATCCAAAGCGCGCCGTCAAGGGCGTGAATGCCGGCATTGACCAGATAGCTGGCGCCCAGGTCTTCGTCATTGACCCAAACCAAATGCCGCAGACGGCTTTCGATGGTTTTTGTCCTGACTGGATCGGAGAAGCCTTCGTCGAAGTAATAGGAACAGATGATAGGAATCTTGCCCAAATCCCCTTTCCGGATGCGGCTGAGCGATTCCTGCCAGAACGGGCAGGTCCGGATTTGAAAGTCCACCAGGAATACTTTTTTCTGCTGGGTGTTCTTTTTGGCCAGCTCAGCGATGGTCAGACAGCCTGGAACGTCGCAGGCCACCGGCTTGGCCATGTAAACATGGCAGCCGGCGTTGACGGCGGCGGTTGCGTGTTCGGGAAAGACGTAGGGCGGCGTTTCCAGGACGACCGCGTCCACCTTGCTTTCGATCATGCGCTTATATCCCAGAAGACCCGAAAATCGCCGCGCCTTGTCCACGCCGAGTTCCTCGCCGGCCTTATCCACCACCTGGGGGAAATAGTCGGCAAGCGCCACGACTTTATAACCGCCGTGCTGGGCGAAGAAATTCGTGATCCAGCGCCCGCGACCGCCCTGGCCGACCACGCCGATCTCGACCTTGGAATTGGCCTCTGCCCCGCGAATCTGCGAGGGTTTGATGATCGTGAAAGCGGCTGTTGCAGTCGTTCCTGCAAACGCCGCTGTCGCCGCCGCTCCTGTAACAAATTGGCGGCGATTGAGACCTACGGTTTGATTATCCTGCAATGTTTTCGATTCCATTCCCATGCTCCTTTATTAATAAGATGCCGTTTTCCTCATTTGATGCGCAGCGGGCAACATGAAATGCGATAAGGAACAGCGCCAGCTTTTGGAGTAAGGTGGCTTGCCGCCTTCTTTTTAGCGCCAGGGCCATTGAAACGCCAAAAAGAAGGCGGCAAGCC
>JAPLSP010000277.1 GCA_026398575.1 Candidatus Sumerlaeota bacterium
GAAAAGTCATATTCTTTTTTCATAGTCATATTGCATCAACGCCTTCTCCCTGGCGCGTCTAAACGTTTTTCTATGAAAACGCGCGGGAGGGGCATTCCCTCCCCTCCCGCGCATAAATTATCCTGCCATTCTACTCTTGGCTTCTCGCACTGAACAACTTCGAAACCTGATACCGCCAGCCCAAAGCCTTCAGCCTAAAGCCTCTCACTTATCCCTTGCATCCGCAGCCGCAGCCGCCGCTCATTTTCGCCATTTTGACGATGAGGTCCACGCAGCGGTTGGAATAGCCCCATTCATTGTCGTACCAGGCCACGATCTTGACCATCGTGCCGTCAATGACGTTCGTCAGCGGCCCATCCACGGTCGAGGAAACGCTGGAGTGGTTGAAGTCAATGGAGACGACGGGGTCTTCCGTATAGTCCATGATGCCCTTGAGCGGCCCATTGGCGGCGGCTTTGAGAGCGGCGTTGACTTCGTCCTTCGTCGTCGCTTTCTCGACCTGGAAAACCACGTCCACCACCGAAACATTCGGGGTCGGCACGCGCATCGCATAGCCGTCCAATTTGCCTTTGAGCTCGGGAATCACCAGCCCGATGGCCTTGGCGGCGCCGGTCGTCGTCGGGATCATCGAGACGGCGGCGGCGCGGGCGCGGCGCGGGTCTTTCTTGTGCGGCAGGTCCTGGATATTCTGGTCATTCGTATAGGCATGAATCGTGGTCATCAGACCGCGGACGATGCCGAACTGTTCCAGGATGACCTTGGCCACGGGTCCGAGGCAGTTCGTCGTGCACGAAGCGTTGGAAATGACTTTATGCTTGGCCGGATCGAGCTTTTCGTCATTGACGCCGATCACGATGGTGATGTCCTCGTTCTTGGCCGGGGCGGAGATGATGACCCACTTGGCGCCGGCGGTGATGTGCGCCATGGCCTTTTCCTTTTCGGTGAAGAGGCCCGTGGATTCGACGACG
Source organism: Candidatus Sumerlaeota bacterium (assembly GCA_026398575.1). The sequence goes on from JAPLSP010000277.1 coordinate 969, forward strand.
TAGCCAATATTCTTCGCGCCCCACGGCAGCTTGGTGGGGTCTTTCTCGGCTGAAAGCGTGACGGTCTTGCCGTCAACGATCAGGCAATCCGCGCCTGCTTCGACCGTGCCGGGATAGCGGCCATGCACCGAGTCATACTTCAGAAGCGGCGCCAGCGCCTGGGGTGTGAACAGGTCGTTGACATGAACCACTTCGATTGCCGGATTGCCCATCGCGGCGCGGAAGAACAAGCGTCCGATGCGCCCGAAACCATTGATACCAACACGTACTGCCATGGGTGTATACCCTCCCAAAGAATAAGATTACGGATGAATTTGAGACTTGAACGAAGCGGTTGGAAGCAGCCAGGAGAAAGAGAGAACAGCGGCGCGCTTCCCACGGTTTCCGTCCCAAAAAAGCCGCAGGTGTTTTCGCCGTTCCAAGCCGCAAAGTCAACCGGCATTTTGTGCGGCACACTATGTGAATCACTTTATTGAGCCGTTATCCAATGCTCATCGGCTATCAAGAGGTGAGTATCTTCTCGATATGCGTTTTTATTTCAGGAATATCCTTTTGGGTGATTTGCCAGACAGCTTCAAGATCAACGCCCATATAATTGTGTATTAAAACATCACGCAGCCCGGCGATCGGCCGCCAAGGAACGTAATCATGCTGGACGCGAATTTCTTCAGACAAGTGCTTCGTCGCTTCGCCAATGATCTCAAGCTGGCGGATAATGGCGTCTTGCCACTGGGATTCCTTCATAAATTTCTCATAGCCTACCGCCGCGTAAGCTTCAATCTTCACTATAGCGTCAACAATATGCTTGAGATAGACAGCATCCTCTTTCATAAGCTGGCTGCCTCACGCAAGACGCGCTCGCGAAGATAAGGGCTTAGTGAGGCTTCAGTAACCACATGAACCTCATAGCCAAGGTAATCCTCAAGGTCTTGTTTTATTGCGACCATATCCAGAAGACTGCGGCCTGGAGAGAGATTTATCAGCAAGTCAACATCGCTCTTAGGACCAGACTCTCCTCGCGCCACTGAGCCAAAGAGACGAATCTCCCTCCCGCCATGGTTTGCGGCAATATCCAGAATTCTTTGCCGCTTCTTTCTTATTTCGCTCAGCTCAGGCATAGTGTGTTTTCTTCTCCCAATACTTCGATTGACTCCATGCGCTGCGTACCGGTCATCTGCTTATGCCTTCAACCCCTTCAGCGTTTTGTTGATTCGCTCGATATTGTCGTCCACTTCCGAGACCTTGAGCATTCCGATGGTCATGGCGTCCACGAGGCGGTTGCTGATGACGTATTGCAGCGAGGCGTCTTTCTGTTCGGGTTGGATGAGCGTGCCTTCGCCGAAGATTTTCATGCCGACCACGGCTTTGCCATTGGCGCGCGCCTTGAGCAGGACCTTGGAAACTTCCTCCGCCGGGCCGTCCATCTTTGCGCTCTTGTTGTTGATGCGGGCGAAAATCAGGTCAACCCACGGATGCTCGGCGGCCATCTTCAACGCGCCGAGGTGATGGCACGAAACGCCGACGGCCAGGACCGTTTTTTTGGATTTGAGTTCGGATAACTCATCCATGATGCGCTTGTGTTGATCAGTCCACTTGTCGTTTTGCATGCAATGGATCAGGCACACGTCAATCACATCGGAATTGAGTTCTTTGCGGAAGCGCTCGATTTCTTCCTTGGCGCCGCCCGACGGTAGCATCCAATCTCCCATTTTGCCGGGCCAGAGTTTGGTCAGCAGAACATATTTTTCACGCGGCGTCCCTTTCAGCGCCTTGCCGACAAAAGGCATCGTGCCATACAGGTCAGCGGTGTCGAAAAAGTTAAGCCCTTGATCCATGCAATGGCGGAGTATCTCGAAGGCTTTCTCCTCACCCTGGCGCGTCAGGTCGGATTGTTTCTTTCCGCCGCCGCCGCGCATCCCCGTTCCCATCGCAAGGAATGAGGCTTTGATCCCGGTCTTGCCAAGCGCTACTTTGTCCGAGGCGCTGACCGGCAGGGGGAACTGAGGCGCGGACGGTTGCTTTTCATCCGCTTTTCCCGCCGCGTTTGCGAACAGGGGCGCGGCCGCCAAAACGCCGGCGCCAGCCAGCGAGCGCTTGAGCATTTGCCGTCTGGTGATTTCATCCATCATTGAATGATCTCCCTTTATTGGATAATTTACCCGCTCCAGTTGAGGAACAGCAATTCATCTTCTGCGCTTGAACTTATGAGTCTTTGTTTTTCGCCGCAAGCGAAATCTATCCAGAGCGAGGCTTGACCTTTCCGGCCTTAAGAGGGAGTATCGCGGCGGCGAGCGATGCGAACGGAGCCGGCGGGGGCGGCAAAATCGGCGCCCTCGACTGCCGTTCGATTTCCGAGCTCCAAAGAAGCGGATATGCAACGTCCGCGCTCAGAGTGACTATCAGGATCAGCATCATGAAACCTTCTTCCCCTCTCATCGTCAGCATCAACGAGCTGATCCAAGCGCCCAAAGACGTGACGCTGAATGAACCGCCGGCTTCGCTGGACCTGGACGTGGACGATGTGCGCTTCACGGCGCCCGTCCGCGGCCACCTGTCATGGCGATGGGTTGACAATAAGGTTGTCGCGACGGGCCGCGTCTCCACGCAGGCGCAAACCGTATGTTCGCGCTGTCTGAATGACGTTCAGATCAATCTCGAGACGTCCGTGCGCCTGGTCTATTCGGACCGGCCGGAGCCGGAGACCGACGTCATCGAGATTGGCATGGACGAAGACGGCTTGAATCATTTCACCGGGGACGTGGTTGACGCGCGCGAGGAGATTCGCGAAGCGATTTTGCTGGAACTGCCGGAATTCCCGGTTTGCGCGCAGAACTGCAAGGGCCTGTGCCCCGGATGCGGAGCAGACTTGAATAAGGAATCGTGCGCCTGCGTGAAAAAGGAACCGCCTTCCGCCGTCGCCGGCAGTTCCCGGGGCTGGCAGGATCAGATTGAGCGAATCCGCAAGGCAATCACATAATGTAAAATAAAAATGAGAAATGAGAAATGTAAAATGACAACCCATCCCGGCGCCAGCATTGCGCAGCCCTGCATCCTATGCCTGCCGCGCGCGGTCTCATTTTCAATTTCTCATTTCTCATTTTACATTTAAACGATGGGCGTGATCAGCAGCGTCTTGAGCGCATCCTCGCCGATAACCCGGTAGGCCATCATCACCGCCAGATACTCCGTCGCAGTGCAAACGGCGACCAGCCCCAAGGTTTGAAGGTAAACCAGCTCAAACATGCATTTGATGGCGATGAAGTTCACTATCACCCAGACGATCCCGTATTTCGTAAAGCCTCCCCACTCGCCAATCCAGGAAAGAATAACCATGAAAATGACTTGAAGGCCGAAGCACAAGGAGGCCGTGAACAGCGCCCGCTCGATGCCCGGCTTTTTGCCTTCGACGATCGTCACGCCGCCATAAAGTATCCCGCCATTGATGCAGATGGCAGTCATCGTGAACAACGACAGGGAGATGAACAGCTTCCAAAGGGAGAGATCCGAAGCGCTACTCGAAAAAATCGCGCGCCACAGCGCACTGAAGGCAAACAGGATTCCGGCGATCGGAACCGCGAACGGCGGCAGAGTCGGCGGAATATAATCCCCTGCGGAGGCGCCTTTGCGCGCCATGTCGGTACGATAGCTGACAAGGTCTTGTTTTTTCTTTTCCGACGCCTGCTCCGGCGTCAAGAGTTGGGAAACCTGCGCATTGCAGCGCGGACATTCCGTATCAGTATCCAGCAACAGCATTTCACATCGCGGGCACCGTTGCATGAGACGGCTCCTCTTGCGGTTGAGGGTGATCGTTCCAGCCCAAAGAGTAAGATCGCGGGCGAACCGGAGTCAAGCGCGGAGAAGCGGGAATCAAACGGGAATCCGCTGGGAGGATGTGGCGGGTTGACACGAACATGGACAATCGGAAACAATAAGGCCGCTCTGAAGGAGATCATCTTCATGCCCGAAAACGAAGTCAATTCCGCATCCCCCGCCGCGCCCTCGGAATTCCGCGCCGGGTACGTGGCGATTCTGGGCAAGCCAAACGTGGGCAAGTCCACGCTGCTTAACTCGCTGCTGG
>JAPLSP010000683.1 GCA_026398575.1 Candidatus Sumerlaeota bacterium
AAACCGCATTGCGGATCGAGGACGGGGACCGGCCATGACTCGAAGAACGGCGTATAGAACGTGGCGACGGGCGTGCCGGCGCCGGGGCCGATGTATGGGCTGCCGGGAGTTTTGGAGGTGAAGGCCGAGCCATCGAAGAACGGGCCATAATCGGCGTCGAGGGCGGACCAATCGTTGAGTTTCACATTGGCGCCGCTTCCCGACACTTGCGGCGCGCGGTCGGACGCCACCTTGGCATTCCAACCATAAGGCAGCGTATTGAGCGACATGCGATGCTTCTGGCAGCCTTGAAACCAGCGCAGGCGATTCAACTTCATATTGCCATAGTCCCACTTGCTCCCATAGCCGTTCAGATCAATGACGAAGGATAGCGCGTCGGGAATTGTGATTGGATGCACGCGCAGTGATACTTTCACTTTCGCGGGCGATGGAAGTTCGGCGGCGGTGATAATGATCTCTCCCTGGTATTCGCCTGGCGCTGCGTCCCTTGGAATATACCAATCCACCCACACCGCTTGATTCGTTCCCGAAGGATTATGATTGGGATCGGGAATCGAGAACGACGTTGGGAACGGCGCTGACAAGGGAATCGCAGCGTCCGGGTATCGCGCATTTTTGTCCGCGACATAGTGGATCAGAAAGCATTCCGCGTTTGGATTGGCCGGAATGCGGCCCGCGCGGTCCGTCGCCGATGAGTCGCGCGATGGTCCGGTGGGAGGATTTTTTTCAGATGAAGGCGCGCCTTCCAAGTCTCCGGGATTAATCTGAATATTCGTCAGCGCGGCGCCCAGTTTTTCCAGGATGATCTGGCATCCCACCATCTCATTGCGCGCGGCGGCGAGATTGATCGCGTTGGCAGCGGCATCCCAAACCGCATTCGCTTTTTTATATGCGTCGCCGTCAGAGCCCGCAGAGCCGTCTTCGATTCGATTGCCTGTCGCGGGATTGATTTTCGCCACCTCCGAGCACGCCCAATAGCGCAGGATACTCGGAACCGTTGGCGCAGATTGGCTGGAGGCAGAAGGCGCCTTCCTGTCGCCATCGCTCAGCGCGGGCGCCGGGCGGACGGGAAGCGTGAATGACGCCGAAACAACCGTCCCCATATTCCCTGCCGCATCATAAGCGCGAATGAAAAAACTATAAGCGCCGCCCGGCTTCAGCCCTTCGAACAGCATGCGCTGCGTGGCGCCTGGGCCGGCGGGGCGTGGAATTCGCCAACGAGGCGCGTCGGTCGCCGCATTGAAGTCATTCGCGCTCCCCATGCGTACAGCATAGCCAAACGCGCGCTTGGTTTCCGCTTGAGGATCCTCCGGCGCCGTGAAAGACAGGAGGACTTCGCCATCGAGCGGCCCGCCCTCGGCGCGCAATCCTGCGATGGCGCCCGGAGGCGTTGAATCTTTTTGGGGCGTAAATCGCAGCAACAGGCGCGGGCAGACGGATTTATTCTGATCTTTCGTGAAGACACGCGGATTCGTGTGATTGTATCCGCGCGGGTCGGTGACGGCCAAGCCGTATTGATCGAGGATGAGCGCATGTATCAATGCCGGATCGAGGCGCATCCGCATCCACGTGGCGCCGCCCTTGGAGTAGATGTCAAAGGTCCCGCTCGCTTTGTACCCGTAGCTGACCAGTGAACCATAGTTGCCAAAGGTCGCCATCGAAAAATCGCTGTGTGGAAACAGCCACTCGGCGTCGGGGCCGGGATTCTTCGGATCGGCGGGCATGGCGCGCCAGCGCCAGCAGCTCTCGCCGGGAGCAGCGGGCTTGCCTACTCCCCGGCCTTCGCTCCAGGAAGCGTTGATCGTCGCGGCCACCATCGCAAAGATCGGGATGTTGTCACCTTTGGCCAGATGCAATTCCGCCTCGGTGACGGTTTGTCCGCGAAAGGCGGCCAGATCGAACTTGAATGCGGAGATATCCTGCGCGCCTTTGAGGCGCGTTTGCGGCGCGCCGCCGAAGTTGAGCAACCATTCGGTCTGTTTTCCGGGACCTTCATAGCAAGAGAACTGATTATCCTCGCTGCAGAGGATGGTCTTGACATCCGGCGCCGCCGGATCGAGCCAGGGCGCCGAATGAACGAAGGCGCCGGTCGGTATCGCCACCGCCAACGCAAAAAAAACGTGGAAAAATTGTGGGCGCATATTCCATCCTTATTCCAGCCGGAATGAAAACATGATCTGGCGGCAATACATGCCACGTTACACGCGAAAAAGCACCAGGAAAATTCGGAAGCGCAGGGACTTGTATGCAATCCAGAATTCCAATGTCCTCCGCCACAACCGGGCCTTGTGCCGGTTGAGCGATGATTTTGCGCTAGCAGTGACAGCTTTTTTCTCGCCGACACCACTGGGGCTTGTGCCAGTGGGGCGATGATTGTCAGCCAGAATCGCGTGCAGCCAACAAAATCATCGCTGACCGGAATTCTGGATTGCGCTCCAGGAGCTTTATAACGAAAGGAAACTGATATGCAGATACTCTTTCCTGAAAGTCTGGCGGCGACGCTGGACGCTGTCAATGAGGCGCTCTTTTTCGAGCGTACGCTCTCGTTGTCCGAGCGCGAAAAAACCGCGCGATGGATCGCCGGGCGTCAAGGCGGTCGCGGTTCGTACGCGGACATGCCTGCGCCGACTGAACACGACTTCGCCGAAGGCGCCGCGCTGTTTACCGGCGAAAAAGTTCACACAAGGGCGGGAATCGCGCATACCCTCGGCGAAGAAGCCTGCCGTGCGCTGCTGCTTCTCGACACGCCCGTCGCCGCCGTGCGGGAGGCGCTTCAGCGCGCCAGCGACGGCATCTCGGAACGGCTGTCCGACGCGCAAAGTTCGACGCGCTTCACGCCCGGATGGTATTGCTGCGGAAAGTGCAGCGTGGCGCTGTGGCGGCATCTGGCTGCAGGCGGACTCAAACCCTTTCAGCACTGGATGCCGGCGGCGATGGAAAACCTGCGAACGCGCCGCGACGGCAAAGGCCGCTGGCATGGCCTTCCATTTCACTACACGCTGCTGGCCTTGAGCGAAATGGCGATTCCCGCTTCGATGGATGAGAGGCGTTATGCGGCGCCCGTCTGCGAGCGGCTGCTTACGAGACAAAAGGATGACATTCTTTATGTGCGCCGGCGGCGGCGGCTCGCGGAGCAAATCCTGCGCCGGATATGAGGTGGCGATTCAGGCGTTTGGAAGGATGAAATAAAACTCGGAGCCTTTGCCCTTTTCGCTCTCAAAGCCCACGCGCCCGCCATGCATTTCGACGAACTTCTTCACCATGGCAAGCCCCATTCCCATGCCGCGCTTTTGGAACTCATATTCGCCGGAAGAATGATGATTCACATCCAGCGAGGCAAACAGCATCTCGAAGAGATGCGGCTTGTCTTCCTCGCTCACTCCGATTCCCGTGTCGCTGACGCGAAACTCCACGCCGTCCTGCTCCACGGCGCGGACCGAGACCGTGATACTGCCTCCATCCGGCGTAAACTTGATGGCGTTCATCAGCAGATTCGTCAGGGCGTCATGGATCATATTCGCATCGGCCAGGACCCGCAGCGGCGCTTCGGGAATCACCGAACGAACCTGCTGGCAGCGCAGATCCAGGAATGGCTGAATCTCCTGTAATGCGCGCAGAACGATTTCGTCCGCGCTGATGAATCTCATGGCCAGGCGCCGGGTGTAATCGCCTTCTTCAGCAACTTTGAGCGCATTGTACGTCAAGCGTTCCAGGCGGCGCGCGGCGGAACGGGCAGATTTGAGAAAAGCCAACAACCCCGGCGCATCGGTTTCGGCTTTTTTTTGCAGAATCGGCAGCGCGCCCAGAATGGTGGCCAACGGCGTCCGCAGCTCATGCGACATGACGTCAATGAATGCGGCTTTGATGCGGTCCATTTCGCGCAAGTTGCGATGCGCCTTGTCGAGTGAATCATAGGCGCCCGCGAGTTCTCTTGTCCTTTCGGCGACGCGCTGTTCGAGTGTGGCATTCAGGATTTCCAGTTCCCTGCGGGTCTTGTGCCGTTCGATCGAATAGCGAATCACCCGATCCAGGACATTTCCG
>JAPLSP010000511.1 GCA_026398575.1 Candidatus Sumerlaeota bacterium
GACGGCCTACCATTCGGCGCTAAGCTATAAGTCTGGACGCACCCCAGCTGCCGCCGGCGCGGGCGATTGATTGACCTCATGCGGATCGCGGATGGTCCGCTCGGGGACGCCGTCGAGAAGATAGCCAACGCATTCGACGCCTTGCATATAGGAATGATCCATGTTGGCCACCTCGTACATCCAGGCGCCGAAGCGGCCGCGCGAATAAATGCCCGCTTCGCACAGCGCCGGCTGCAACTGCGCCAGGATCGCGTCGCGGCCAAGCGAGGGAGTGGGGTAGGCCCGTTCGATTCTCTTCATCCACGTATGCGTGACCTGATGCTCCGATTCGATCAAGCCCGCCGCCGCCAGGCCGCGAACAACGTCGCGCTCCAGGACTTCGGAATCTATAGGACGGTCGGGCGATTCGGAAACTTCGGCCATCAGCGACCAGTTCCGGCGGATATCGGCGGCGTTATGGGGACTGTAGCGGCTGAAGTGCGTCACGCGATAAAACGGCGCATCCTCCTCCGGGAAATACATCCAGCACTTCGTCGCCAGCTCCTGGGAAGGCGCGCCCCGCAGTCCTGCGCCGATCACAGAAGCGGAGGAATACATCAATCCTTGTGCATGGGTCCGCCAGTTTTCGCAGTCGGCGATCGCCGCCAGGCTGTCGAGCGGCAGCGTTGAGATCAATGCGCCATAGGGCTGTTCGGCGCCGTTGGCGAAGCGGACGCAGCGCGCGCGCGTATCCACGGCCACCGCTTCATGATTGCATTTCAATTTTTCTTGCGGCAGCCGGGCCGCCAGCGCGCTCCAAATCGCGCCCGTTCCCCCATGCAGCGGAAAGCGGAAACGGTTGTTCGGCCCCCATGAGACGTCATCGCGCCGCAACTCGACGTTGCGCGCCACGCGCGCGGCATCGGGCATCGCGACGCGCTCGCCAATCCATCCCGCGCTCAATTTCGAGGGATCACACGCCCACACCTTGCGGTTATAGGGGCGCATGAAAAGATTGGCGATCCCATGTCCGAAGACTTGCAGGATGAAGTCGTCGAAGCTCGAAAAAGCGGCGCTAGAAGATTCGCCGCGGCTTCGTGCGGCGGCCATCAATCCCTTCAGGCATTGCGCGCACTCTTCCGGCGGCAGGCGGTGAAGGTTATATTGGAAGGGATAGGGAACCCAGCGATGCAGGATTCGAATCCAGCTCTCGCGTTCGTGATAGAGCCATTGATCGGGCGGCAGCAGATCATCGAGCAACCGCGTATAAGCCTCATAGTGCGAAAACGTCACATGTCCGCCCAAATCCCAGGTGAAACCGTGTTCATCGCGAAAACTTCGAGAAAGGCCTCCCGGCGCGTCGTCGCGCTCAAAAAGCATCCAATCGCGAAAGCCGCGTTGCGCCAGGGCATGAGCGGCGCCCAATCCCGTCGGCCCCGCGCCGAGGATGACAATCGGTTTGTCTGCGTTGAGAATTGGCAAGCGTGATGGCATAATACATTACAAATAATCATTCAAAGAGGAGATGGTTAATGCGGATAGGAACGGCGCCAGCTTTTGGAGTAAGGTGGCTCGCCGCCTTCTTTTTGGCGATTCAATGGCCCTGGCGCAAAAAAGAAGGCGGCGAGCCACCTTACTCCAAAAGCTGGCGCTCGCTTTAATCGCATTACATTCTCTCCAGGCAAAATATAGGCGCCCCGAATTTACAGATCAGAACACTCAGTCCTTCACTTGCTCTTCAGCAACGAGCGCAGACGCCTTTGCGCAGCATGCAAGTAATGTTTGAAGACTTTGGGCGAACGGGCGCGCCAGAGCGTGCGCAGAATATAAAGCGGACGCAGGTAAAGCTTGAGCAGCGCCTTGCGCCGCCAGGCGGTCAATTCCGCCGCCGACATCGCATACGTCTTCAATCCGGCTTTGGCGTAACTGCTCTCCGCCAGTTCCGGGTCCTCGAACAGCTGGTCCTTTTGGGCGATCTCCCACAACTCGGTTCCGGGCAGCGGATAGGCGATATTGAAATCGAAGAAATCGGCGTCGAGTTTTCGGGCGAAGGCCAGCGTATCCGCCAGCGTTTGCGGCGTCTCCCAGGGCAGTCCGATGATATAGAATGTATGGACTCGCAGGCCGGCGCGGCGCGCGGCGCGAACGGCCTCGACGGCTTTTTCCAAACGCGCGCCCTTGCGCATCTTATCGAGCATCGTCTGATTGCCGCTCTCGACCCCGAAGGCCACGACCCAGCAGCCCGCCCGCTTCATCAAGGCGGCCCGCTCATAATCGAATGTGTCCACGCGGCTGTTGCAGCCCCAGCGGATATCCAATCCCGATTCGATGATGCGCTGGCACAGTTCCGCCACCCACGTCTTTTTCATGGTGAACGTGTCGCCATGAAAAAGGAATTCGTGGATGCCATAGCGCTCGACGCATTCCTTCAATTCCTTGACGATCCGCGAGGGCGCGCGGAACCGCACGGTGTAGTTGGACAACGCGCCCGCCGGACAAAACACGCATCGTGACGCGCAGCCGCGATTGGCATGAATGACCGAGAGCGGAGCGCCGGTTTCGGGGCTGCGGTAGAGCGAGTTATCGAGCAGGTCGCGCGCCGCCAGAGGCAGCGAATCCAGGTCTGACGCTATCGGGCGGGACTTTGAAATGAAGACCTGGACTCCCTCGCCGTCGCTATGGGCAAAAGCGACGCCCGGGATGCTGGAGAGCGTTTCACTATCGGCGCCTTCGTGCGCCAGATGCAGTATGCGCGGGAGCGTCGCTTCGATCTCGCCCCAAACGATCAGGTCCAGCGCCGTTTCCTCGCGCAGAATTTTGTCCGCGTCGTAATGCAGGTATTCGCCGCGTGCGATCGTCAGCGCATCGGGGCGGACGGCCTTGAGCATCTGCGCGGTCTTCAAGTCCTCGCGGGCTGTGGCCGAGGTCGTGTTGATCAACAGCGCGGCCGGGCGCATCGCCGCGATTTCATTCTGGCAATCGTCCCAGGTGGATTTCTGCGCCGGATAGTCGCGGATGCTGGCCAGCCATCCCACGTCGCGCGCGACCGCCGCGTACTCAGCCAACTCGATGGGCGGAAAGATGACGTTGATCATCGGGTCCTCGACGCGGCTCTGGCAGCGGTCGTCACGCCGGTAAAGGCCCGAAGGGGGATTGATGAACAGGATGGTCTTGGGATTTGCCATTTGCCGTTTCGTATTCACACCGGGGATCACACACCGATCCCTCTCGCCCGATAAGAGGCCGGGAAACTATTCTTCTGCCTTCGGCTCTTGACTTTCAAGCATCGAGACATCCTGGATGTCCTTGGGCCGGCCAGCGGCCTTTTTCGATGCAATCACATGGCGGCGGCTTAATACAAAGAACTGCTGCCCTTGAAATTCCATTATCGTTTTCTCAGCCCATGCTTCGTCGAACGTGACTCCAGGAATGGAAGTCAAAACATCAACGCGCACAAAATCCTTAAATATGGTTCCGACGTTGGAGGCGACCTCTTCCGGCTTTACTAAGGCAGTGGTTCCAAAGCCAATCGCCTCCAAAGCTTCCAAAAGCCTGCGGGCATTTTCGAGCGAGTTTTCAATAAGAATATCCAAATCAAACGTGGCGCGTGGCACGCCATGCAAAATAGCTGCGATCCCGCCGACCGTCACATATCGGACCTCACGGGAGTTCAAGGACCTGAAAACCTTCGTCACGTGATCGATCATGGCGATGCTTTGCGACCTCGGGATTAATGGATAAGATAAGATTCGTGTACTCAACCAGTAGGTCCATTCGCTCCTCCAACGTCAGCGATTGAAACCATCGCGCCTTGGCCTCGGGCGTTTCCTCAGCGGCTAAATCATGTGAGACAGAATATTTCATTTTCATTCGGCGCCTGTATCTGATGGCCTTATGATGCTCTCTTCTTCCCATGAAATCAAGCGCGAGATTTCTTGCCTTATTATGCCAGGAACTCTTTCCCTGTCGCGCGCTATCTACAAGTCCTTCTCCTCCAGATCCAGCCGCATGGTTTTGCCACTGGTTTTCAGCATGGTAAGCCCTGCCTCCTGCTCCCCTTCATATTCCAGCGCTACCTCCGTGGTCCCGAAGACCATTATCGTTCCTGGCAAAAGCGGCTGCGGCTTATCCGTGATCTTCTCTCCATCTTTCAAGCGCGTGCCATTGCGGCTATTGAAATCCTGGAGGGTGAACTTGGTTTGCTCATTATTCACCGTGATACAGGCATGTTGCCGCGACACCAGGTGATCCTTGATCACAACGTCCACCTCCTGGATACGGCCCACGATATTGTTTCCGCGGCGCAAGGGGCAAATCCGGCCCACCTGTTCGCCGTCGCTCTTGGTGGAAATAATGCGCAGGATCGGCTTCTTTTCATTCTCCGATGCGCGATGTCTTTGAAAAATGGGCACAATAACCTCCTATCGCGAGGAACGATGAAGACTGATATAAATGGAAACGAGCATGGTGAACATCAAGACAAGATATGCCGTCCCAATAAGCACCTCGAGCATGGCAAACAGCTTGCCCCAGATCACGACGGGATAGATGTCCCCATAGCCCACGGTCGTGATCGTGATCGCGCTGAAATAGAGAAAGTTGGGCCAGTCCCATACCAGACGCGACTGGTTGAAATAAGCCGCGCCGCTGTAAAAGCGGTCCAGGCAATAGGCGACCGTGGCAAAACTGATCAATAAGCCCATGTATTTGATGAAAGCAGCCGTGAGTTCTTCGCGGATCTGGCTGAAGCTGCGGATGTCCAGAAGCCCCCGGCGCATCTCCAGTTCCTCATGACCGAAGACGGAGAGGAAGATATCGGCGGTGAGCATCAGGATATAAAAAAACGCCAGGATCATCCCTGCGAATTGGGTTGTCGTATAATTCAGACTGCCCAGGATAATAGGCGTTGCCCACCAGAAGAGGAAGTGGAGACAGTGAGTGACGGATTCTCCAAAACGGTCGGAGATTTTGCCTTCTATGCGGGAGAATAGATGGAGTGTGGCGATCCAAAATCTTATCACGGTGGTATCCTTCTTCAGCACAGCAGAAGCCCTCTGTGTCGCTCCAGCGCGCTGCTATTGCATTGCTCATGTCTTGCGGGCAATGATAACCGCGCCTTTTTCGCCGATGCAACAGGAAATCGGGTTGCGAATCCTGATCGGGCGCATCCCAGGGAAGCTGCCAAAGCGCCCAGCGCATCATAGGCAAAATCGTATATGAAAATCACGCAATAACTTGTCCTTAATTGGCTATGCTTCTATGAAAATTCATTTATTATTTTGTCACACATTATTTTGTCGCTGCATGAACTGCAGCCTCCAGTCGCTGCCTTGGGATACGCCCATCCCCATCCCCCATTGTGCGCGCAGAAGGGGGCGCAGGAAACTCGCCATAGGCCCTTATCATCCTGCGAACGACAACATGTTGTCGTTCATGGTAATCCGTTTAATCCTTTAATCCGTGGTGGTGCTTTTTACCACGGATTAAAGGATTAAACGGATTTTGCGCCGCGAAGCGGCTTATTTTACAGACGGAGTTTGTGGAAATCCTAATACCTTATGTCATCTCAATGCGCAATTGCTGGAGCTGATGTTATTCGATCCCCAAGGACTTCAACAATTGCGGCATGATGATTTTCTCGCATCCCAGTGTGTTGGGATGGATGCCGTCGGGGACATATTTGTTGAACGTGTCGGGATCGTCTTTCAGGATTTTTTGCCAATTGGGGTAGTGGTCAATTAAAAGCAGGCTGCGGTCCTTCGCAACCTTCCGGTACATTTCATAGTAGTCCTCGATCTTGGGGCGGCGCTCCAGGTGTTCGCGGATGGGTGGATTCATCGTCATCAGGATGATCTCGCACTGCGGGCGCGCCTTCTTGATGCGGTCAATCATGTTCTCCAGATTCTTGCGTGCGTCTTCCGGCGAAGTTTTGTATTGCAGGAAGGCGTCGTTGATGGCGAACTCGATGATGACGGCGTCGGGCGTCTTCTCGATGACGCGCTTGTCCAGATTATCCACGCCTCACTTGGACCACATCCCGCCCTGGGCGCTGTTGATGACTTTTGCCTTGCCGGGGAATTTCCCGTTCAGCGCCGCCTGCAATTGCTTCACCCATGCGCCGCCTTGCGTCAGGCTTGTGCCGTAGGTGATGATGGTTTGCGAAGTGCCCTTTTCGAGATTTGCCACGAAAACACTTTTTTCAGCGGCGCCAATTGTCGCGCTGAAGACTGCAAACATGGCGGATAATGTAAGGGTTAAGTAGCAGCAGCGCATATTGCTTCCTTTCCTGCTGAGTAATATTTCGATCAACAAATATGATCGCGATCATAAATTTGTGATCGAATTTGAATACCTCTAAGAATTCAGCTCTCCATTGCCGCCGCGACCGCCGATTTGCAGGCGCGATTCGTATTGCTCGATGAGGTTCAGGTAGCGGATGGGATCCACGATGATGTCGCGCGGTTTGCTGCCTTTGTGTTCGCCGACGATGCCCGACTCCTGCAGCATGTCCATCAGGCGCCCGGATCGCGCGAAGCCGACTTTCAGGCGGCGCTGAATGAGCGAGACGGAGGCGGAGCGATTTTGCATGATCAGTTTGGACGCGGCCCGAAACAGGTCATCCTTCATATATTCCATCCAGATTTCTTCCGGCTTCATCGGCGTGCCGTCGGGATGGGTCATCTGTCCCATGACTTCCCAATTGGCGCCGTCGCGCGTGCCTGAGGACGAAGCGGCTTCCGCCTCAGCTTCCATTTCCATGGACGCTTCCATGCGTTCCTTTTCCAGCTCGCTCGGCGCCTTGAAGTCCTGCATGACATAGATCGCGCGCTGCTGGTTGCGGATGAAATCCGTCAGCATCTCGACTTCCTTGTCCGAGACGAAACACCCCTGCAGGCGTTCGGGGCGCGGGCTGCGGACGGACATATAGAGCATGTCGCCCTTGCCCAGCAGCGTCTCGGCGCCTTTTGTGTCGAGGATGGTGCGCGAGTCCACATTCGATGAAACGCGGAAGGCGATGCGCACGGGGAAGTTGGCCTTGATGATGCCGGTGATGACGTTGACCGACGGGCGCTGCGTGGCCAGGATCAGATGGATGCCGACGGCGCGCGCCATTTGGGCCAGGTGGATGACGGCGTCTTCGACTTCGTTGCGCGCCACCATCATCAAGTCCGCCAACTCGTCAATGATCACCACGATGCGCGGCATGGGCTGCAAGTTATGGCCGATCAATTTTTTGCTGTAGTTCTTCGGATCGAACATGGTGTTGAAGCCGTCAATGTTGCGCACGTTGAAATCGGCCAGCATCTTGTAGCGCTCCTCCATCTGCTCGACCAGCCAGTTCAGCGCGCCGGCGGCCTTGCGCGGATCGTTGACGACCGGCGACAGCAGATGCGGGATGTCCTGATAGACGTTCAACTCGACGCGCTTGGGGTCCACCATGATGAACTTCAGCTTGTCCGGCGCGAACCGCATCAGGAACGAGCAGATGATCGCGTTGAGGCATACGGACTTGCCCGATCCCGTCGTACCGGCGATCAGCAGGTGCGGCATTTCCACCAGATCGGCCACCATCGCCTGGCCCGAGATCATCTTGCCAAGGCAGCAGGGCAGATGCCGGCGGCTGTTGCGGAATTCCTCGGACTCCAGGATTTCGCGCAGAAAAACGGGCGTTGGCTTTGCGTTCG
>JAPLSP010000199.1 GCA_026398575.1 Candidatus Sumerlaeota bacterium
CTCGTGCCGGCCTTCGGCGGCGTCGAACAGCACGAGCTCGCCCATGCGCGGATTGTCGTGGTGTCCGCCGACAACGGCCACGAACTTCGTCGCATGATTCGGCGCGGGGCGCGCATAAAACATGGCGTTGGGCCAGTAGCTGTTGCTGCCGTAATATTCCATCTGCGCGGCGCCGTCGGGGTCCATGTGGAAGAGGATGCGCGAGACGAAGTGCGGGATATCGGAATATTCCCAGCGCAGATAAAGCACGCGCCCGTTGGGCAACGCCGTGGGGCACCAGTTGTGATCCTGATCGAAGGTCAGCTGGCGGATGGTTCCGTTCGCCGGCTCATAGCGGTAAAGGTTGGCCACGTGCGAGGCGCCCGTGACGCACGGCACGCCCACGAACGGCGCCGTCGAGCTGAAGATAACCGCTCCATCCGGCAGATAGCAGGCGTCGTAGTTGTCCACCTCGCCATGCTCGATCAGCGGAAGCTGGCGCAATCCCGAGCCGTCGCTCTTGATTTCCCAAATCCGCCAGCGATTGTCCGTGGCGCCGCTGGACATCGAGAACAGCATCCGGCCGGCGCCGAAGTGCAGGTCCACGTCGCCAACGAACTCGCCCTTGGGCGGTTTGAAGAGCGTCGTCAGTTTGCCGTCCGGCCCGAGCGGCGACAGGATGGCGATCTCATTGTCATATCCATTGCGCGGGAGCGAGTCATTGCCCTCCCAGTTCTGCGGCAGGCCGAGCTGCTTTGGATCGCGGCGGATGACAAGAAGGCGGTCGAAATCCAGCAGCGGATTTGCGAATAGCGCTTCGCGCTTGAGCGCTTCAAAGCGCGCGTTAAAATCCTTGGTTGGAGCGGCAGCGTTTGCGGCTTGTGAGGCGTTTGAGGTTACAGCTGCGCCGGCGAACGCGAAGTCCTTCTCCAATTGAGACAGTTTTTCGAGATACGCCGCCGCGCTGGGATATTTTTCTCCAAACTCCTTGCGGAGATCAGTAATCGCCAGCCGCAATGCCTGGAAATCGGGAGACGGATTTATAGCAGACTCGGGAATCTTCGCCGGTTGAGGAATCTTTGCCGGTCGAGGAGTCTTTACCGGTCGAGGAGTCTTTGCAGCCGGCGAGATCGGAATGATCGCAGCGATCGCAGCGATCGAAGCGATCAAACTCAGAAATAAAAAACTGGCCGCTATCGTCGGGAAGAGGTTCCAATGCGCGTCATGCCTGCTTTTGTTTTTAGCTGTCATGAAAAACGGGAGATGACCCCGACACTGAGCGATAAGTTTGGCGCCGGCTATACTCCGCGCTGGAACCAGCACTGGGAGCGCCGGCATCCCTGCCGGCGTGTCAGCCAGCTCCGCTCCGCGCTGGAACCAGCGCCAACTGAAGTTGGAACTACGAACGAACTACCAGCGCCAACTGAAGTTGGAACTACGAACGAACTACCAGCGCCAACTGAAGTTGGAACTACGAACGAACTACCAGCGCCATGGAACTACGAACGCACTACCAGCGCCAACTGAAGTTGGAACTACGAACGCACTACAAACTTACTGTCCCTGCTGCATCTCAAAACGGCATCCCGGATTGCGCGCGGGAGCGGGACCGGCGGAATAATAGAATCCCCGCGCCGGCCCATTCGTGACCTTCACTCTCTTGAATTCGCCTATTGACGTTGGCGTCAGCGTTGTCGTCCCCGAAGTTGTAACTGCCTGCGCGCCCGCAAAAACATCCGCCCGGATGCTTGACGTCGCCGACAGGAGCTTGACGTTGGGCTTCTTTTCCGGATCCACGCCCGAAGCGATCAAAGGATAGCCGCTTGTCCGCGAGGCGCTTGCCACCTGGTCCGCGGCCAGAGTCAGCGACGTGCCCGGCTCGGCAATCGGCCCGATATGTCCTCCCGCCAGCACGACGCCGGAGAGCGGGGCATACCTCTTGGCGACGGATGAAATCGCGGTGATTTCGCCATCGGCCGCCAGCGTGTCCACCAGCCAGTCGCCGCCGGTGACGGTGGCTTTCAATGCATTTGCCTTGGCGCTGATCGCCGCGGTCTTGACATCGGACTGGTATAGCGCGCCATCCAGAACCAGACTCTTGGCGGAGATGGTCGCAATGGCCCCGATGACGTCGCCCTGAATCGAGCTGCCGTTTGCGGACAAGGTCTTTGCGCTCTTGACGTTGATGCAAGTGCCCGTGCCGGTAGTCAGGCGGATATCGGCTTTGGCCACGTCGCCCCGCGCTACTTTTTTCGATGAGACATTGATGGTCGAGAAGCCTTGAAGCGGCGCCGACAGAGACGCCAGATTGACGCCGGCGAGTTGCACGCTGCCAAGCGCTGCAACGCCCAGCTTCGCCACGATTTGCGTCGTGGGCGTGGTGAGGGTGACATTGGCCGGGCCGCGCGTCATTTTGATGCTGCCGATGGCGCCGGCGGCTGAAACCTTCCCCACCGTGCAATTCGTCGCGGTGAGAGAGAAGATGGAATAGACGGCGTTCACTTCCTGAATGGGCGCCACGGTGGACAGCTTTTTGAAGCCTCCGTTGGTAAGGATGCTCTTGATGCCGGGCGCATGGAGCTTGTCGGCGTTTCGCTTCCATACGATGCTCAGCGTGTCATTGTTCGAGGCGTTGGCCGGCATCGTCAGAACCCCGTTTTTGACGTCCCCCTCCATCCTCACGACAGGCCCCTTGCCCTCCCTGCGATAAAGGATCTGAAAATAATTCGATACCGGCGTGGGAGTGGCCGAGGGGGCGGGATGGGAAGTAGGCGTGGGATGGGGCGTCTGCGCCGGCGTATGAGACGGCGTGGGATGCGGCGTCGGACTAGCCGTGGGATGAGGCGTGGGGTGAGACGTCGGACTGGGAGAGGGAGTGCGGGTCGGATGCGGCGTGGGATTCGGCGTCGGATTCGGCGTCGGAGATACCGTGGGTGTCGTCGCGTTGACGGTGAGGGTCACCGTTCGATTGGCATTGCCAAAACCATTGACGTCATTGGAAAAACGGATGGTGGCATTATAAACGCCCGCGGTGAATGAATTCACATTATCGGCGAGACTCACGACGACGTCCTGGATCATGTTGGGATCCAGCGTACCGGAATTCGGCGCGATAGTGATCCAGGGTTGATTGGCGCTGGCGCTCCAGTTCAGGGGCGCCTTCCCGTCATTGAGCACGGTATAAATCGTGGCTTGCGGCGCAATGGGGCCTCCCGCGGGTCCTGAGGGGGTGAATGCGTCCGGGGGCGTCAAGGACATGCCTGCGACAGGCGGGATATCCGGGAAGTAAGTAACCTGGAGAGTTTGGCCGTTTAAATAGATCGAATCATCCACCGTCACGCTGAAATTATCCGGCAGCGCTAAAAATTCCCGGTTGGGCAATCCTGTGAAATGCAACTTCAGGATTTTCCCGAAGGCTGCGAAAGGTATCGCGGACTCAAGAACGTCCGGCGCCGGACTTGCCAATTGAATTGTTTTCCCATTGGGCGTGTCCTGCATCGCCATGGTCCAGTTGGCGCACAGTCCGTCTTCATCCGCCTGAACCAGGCTTGCGGTATAGGAGGTCGTGGACTGTATGGTCAGGTTTATCCGGGTGATATAGCGGGGAACATAGATGGCGCGCAGGTAAACATCCGTTTCGCCGTTGAGGGTTGGCGCGGCGCTCAGATAGAGCACGCCTGCCGTGACATCTCCGGCATGGCTGGTCACATCATAGAGTTCTTCCGGATGCTCTTTATCTTTATTCATTACGACCTTAAAGGAAGCGCTGCCCAGTTGGATGTTAAAGGAAGGTTGGAAGGGACCCGTGTCCGGATTTCTCCGTTTCAACGTCGCCCATTGCAGCTGATATTTCATCAGAAGGTCTTGTGCGATCTCATTGTAAATAAGCGTGATGCTTGTGACGTCCGCAGCCTCAAAAAAACTGCCATCCGTAAAGCCAGCAATATCCCTCATCCTATCCCGTCCCAGGTACAACTCCTTGCCATAACCGATGAAGATGATTCTCACTCCGTTGTCCTTAGCTTCCTGAGCGAGCGCTTGCGTCGTAATCACGCTGGATTCATCCGCGCCGTCGGTGAGACATATAATGACTCGCTCTTCATCGGGCACCGTCTGGCCGTTATAGTTTTTAACCGCCAGGTCCAGGGCGTCCCAGCAGCGCGTGGAAGCGGGGAAACCGGTTACGTTATCCGTCCAGATATGATCAATTTTGTCCGTGAGATAAGTTTGGCTGGTGGCGAAATTTGAGACGATCGTGGGCGCCTTGTCCTCGCGATGAAACTCGCACAGGCCAACCCAGCTGTCCACCGACTTGGTTGACACAAAATCTTTGGCGCCTTGTTCCATTGCGTCAATCGCATCGGATTTCCCATCGCCATTCGAGTCGCCATTTTCCGATAGTGAGGCCATGCTGTTGGTATAATCCATCACCAAAAAGGCTTTCAGAAGCTTTTTCTGCCGCACAAAATTCACGCCGGATTCCGAAAGGCTGATCGTCGTTCCATCTTCATAGCAATTGACGGTAAAGTCAGTGGGAGGGAGAAAGACTCTATTGTTATTTTGATCCAGGATATCAAAATCGAAGCGCAGCAAATAAGGCGAATAATAGGTGTAGAAAATATCCCATGGCCGGATGTCGGTGACGTCCGCCGATACCGTGGCGCTCAATTGCCATAGTGACATGAAGCCAAGCAGAAAAGAATAAAAGGCCAGTTTGAGGTTCGGCCTGACATGAGGACGATAGGGACAAAGAATCCGTCCATCTTTTATATTCTGTGATCGCTTGCTTTTCATGGCTGTCTCCTTATGCCCTGGTGTATCTGAACGCGCAAAACCAAGCTTCTTTGCTTATAAACAGCGGCTTCCGCCAAGTCAAGACAAAAAACTGAAAAGGAAGGACTAACTCCGAATTGCCCAGGCAAACTTCGGGGCTTGCGCGGCGCTATAGATCCTCTGGCGCATGGCCGGAAATTTCAGGCTTGAAAGAAACGCGCAAATGAAATCAAATTCCGCCTCAGCAATGGACGAAGACTTGACCATTCTTTGCAAGCGGCGCCGGCGCGTTTGGGCGCGGCATTTCTGGATGGATGATGAACGCAAACCCACCCAGGGCTGGGTGATTTATTGTCCTTTCGCGAATGTGTGGATCGGAGAAGATGGGCGGCGCGCCTCGAACATCACAATCCTCCGCGATCCGGCCGCCGAAGCCAAGGCCAGGGCGAAAAAACGAACGAGCCGGCAGGGCCTTGCGCGCGCCGCCGAGCAGGCAGCGGACCGCAAAATCAAGGCCGATCAGACCGACATTTTCGATTCGCCTTGGAAACTCTATTAGCTTCCCGCGTCTCCGTGTCTCCGCGTCTCCGTGTCTCCGCGTCTCCCCATCTCCGCGTTTTGCCTCCCCGCGTCTCCACTACTCGCCACCAGGATGGTGGCGCTCCCAGTGTCTCCGCGTCTTCACTACTCGCCACCAGGATGGTGGCGCTCCCAGTGTCTCCGCGTCTTCACTACTCGCCACCAGGATGGTGGCGCTCCCAGTGTCTCCGCGTCTCCCCTCTCCGTGTCTCCGCGTCCCCGCTTAGCTCTTGCGCCCTTCCAGCATCGCGCGGGCGTGTTCGCGGCTTTCGGGGGTGGGATGGTCGCCGCTGAAGAGGGAGGCGATTTCTTCGTGGCGTTCTTCTTCGCTCAGCCGGCGCGCGCGTGCGATTGTCCGGCCGCTCTGGGTTTTCTTTTCGACGGTGAAGTGCGCGGCGCGGCGCGCGGCGATCTGCGGCAGATGGGTGAT
Organism: Candidatus Sumerlaeota bacterium; assembly: GCA_026398575.1. Next base: position 5,762 of record JAPLSP010000199.1, read on the forward strand.
GCAGATGATCTGGTGATGACGCGCAAGGGCTTCGATCTTTTCGCCGACGCGCGCTGCCGCCGCTCCGGAGATGCCGGCGTCCACTTCGTCGAAAATCAGCGTCGGGACGCGGTCGCGCGCCGCCATGATGGTCTTCAGGGCCAGCATGATGCGCGACAGCTCGCCGCCTGAAGCGATCTTGCGCAGCGGGCGCAGCTCCTCGCCGGGATTGGGAGAGATCAGCAACTCAACCTGGTCGGCGCCCGTCGGCCCTACCTGCACAGCGCGCCCGTCCAGCATGATAAAGGAGGCGTCAGAAACATCCGACTGATCCGACTGGTCCGACCGGTCCGACGCGTCCGACTGGCCCAGCTTTTCCGACTTGCCCGGCTTTCTCGCAGCCCCGGCGGCTTCCACGCGGGTCAGCGCCACTTCGCAACGTGTGTTGGGCATGCTTAGCTCCGCCAAGCGCTTTTCGATTTCCCTGGTCCAGCGCTTGGCGGCCGCCTGGCGCTTGACTGAAAGATCATGCGCAATCCCGGCAAACGCGGCGCGCGCCTGCTCAAGGCGACGGCGCGTCTCGGCAACCCGCTCGTCGCGATGTTCGATATTGTCGAGGCGCTGGCGGCAGGCGGCGGCTTCGGCAAGGATTGCCTCGATCGTGTCGCCGTATTTGCGCTTGAGTTTTCGGATCAGATTCAGGCGATCCTCGACCTCCTGCAGCCGCGCGGGATCGGCCTCGATCCGTTCGCTATAGGCGCGCAGCTCATTGGCTGCGTCTTCAACGGCGGCGCGCGCCGAACCGAGCGCCTCGCCGAGCGATTTGAGCGTGGGATCGAGACGCGCCAGATTTTCGATTTCATTCTGCGCGCCGGAAAGCAATTGAATCGCCGGCGCTTCCGTATGCTCGCCCTCATAGAGCTGATCCAAGGCGGCGCGCGCGCTGGCAGACAGCATTTCGGCGTTGGCCAGCCGGTTGCGCTCGATCTCGAACCGTTCGTCTTCGCCCGGCTCCAACTTCGCTCCTTCGATCTCCTCGATCTGGAATTTCAGCATGTCGCGGTCGCGCTCGGCCTGGCGTTCGTCGCGCAGCAGACTCCGCAACTCGGAGGCCGCTTCCGTGAATTCATGATACGCCCGCGCGCATTGCTCCAGCAGATCGCCATGTCCGCCATAAGCGTCGAGCGCCTCGCGGTGCGAATCGCTGTCGAGCAGCGACTGGTGCTGATGCTGGCCATGCAGGTCCACCAGCGCCCCAGTGATCGCGCGCACTTCGGCCAACTGCACGGAGGCGCCATTGATGAAATGGCGGCTTTTACCTTCGGCTTGTATCTCGCGGCGGACGAGAAGCAGATTCGCGTCTTCTCCCGCGAGGCCCCGCTCGGCAAGGGCTTTGCGCACGGCGGGCGCGTCGCCAAGCGAAAACTCTGCCTCCACCCGCGCCTTTGCAGCCCCCGTGCGCACGTCATCGCTCGACGCGCGTTCGCCGAGCACCAGGTTCAGCGCGCCAACAATGATGGACTTGCCCGCCCCCGTCTCGCCGGTCAAAATATTCAACCCCGGTTCGAACTCAATCTCGCAGCGTTCGATGATGGCCAGATTCTCAATGTGAAGGCGATTTAACATATTACGAAAATAGCTCCATCTGCCGTACGGTAGAAGATGAAAGACCGGAGGCGGCAAGCACCTCAGAGGGCAATGGCAACTGTTCCAATGAGCGCGGCTCGACTTTTATCGCTCCCGACCCGTAGGATTTTCCTACCAGCGACAGATTAGCGATCGTTTTGGGATCGCTTAGGATACTCCATAGTTTTTCAATAAATTCCGGAGTGTCAGTTTTGGGATACACGCAAAGTAAGCATGTCAGGGGCACAACGCCTGCAAGATTTCGAATAAAGCGCGCATCGCGCCTTCCCAGATAGGCAAACAATATCGGCGGGACTCGACGCGATTCCATCTTGTACCAAGGCTTTCGCGTTGAAATGAGAGTTTTTCGAGATACTCCCATTTCTTCTCCATGCCGCAAATATTCCTGAACGCTCGCTGGAAGGGTCTCCATACCGCAACCATTGACCGACAAAAGCAGCGTCGGCCTTCCATGCGCATCAAGCCGCTCCAAATCGTCTTTCGTGAGCCGTTTTCCATCTACGTCACGAGTTCGCCCAATTGCCAGAATAAGATATTGCTCCGGAATTCCCAATTCCACGGCGCGCTTTCGGGTAAAGAAGAAGAAATCATTGTCTCCCGATGCGATGCCTCGCATAACCGTCGCAAAATCGCCTAAGCGGGCAATGCCCGTGGGATTTGTTTGGGGGGGTCTTGAAAAGCCACTGCGTAGTCCTTCCGTTAAATCGCGTGTTGCTATCGTGAGATCACCATCTGCGCTCTGATCGGGCAAGTCCGAATCAATCCATTGTTTGAGCGAAGGCGAATTGGATTTCAGACAACGCGCCCAAAGAAAAGTGTCTTTCGGCGCCCTGTTGCCAATAAGAAAAAGGATTGCATTGGTATCCACTTCCGGAAAAGGAGCGGCTTCAGCGGCATAGGTTATCACTGCGTCCAGGCAGAATTTTGAGCAAATCCAATCCCATAAGGCCGGCGCATAGACGCCCTCGCATATATCTGCGGAGACAATGAATGCCAGACGTCCATTCTCTTCCAGTGCCTCCAAACATCGCAAAAGAAAATAGAGTTGCAGCCCAGCCCTCCCATCAAATACTCGGCCGGTTAGCCTCCTGGAGAAATTTTTCAACTGCGCTTTGGTTTGTTCCGGCAGACGATGGTGCCGAATATAAGGAGGATTAGCCACAATGGAAGGATAGCGGCGGAGCAATGGCGACAAAATAAAATCCCCCACGCGCACATGCTCCAGTTCGGCGCCGGTGAGGCCATTGCTCCGGCATTGATTCAATGCGTCAGGATCGAGCTCGCATCCAAGCAGCTCAATCCGGCGATGATGCGCTTGGGCATATTTACGAGCGGCAAGCAAAAACACGCCCGCGCCCACCGCTGGATCAAAAAGCGCATTCGCGCCTGCGCCGAGCGAATAAGAAACCATCGCCTCAGCCACCCAATTCGGCGTCCAGAACTGGCCTTTTTTCCGAAGCGCCTCGCGCGCGGCGCCGGAACGGGGAATTTTGGATTTTTGCTGCCTCGATGCCATACTCATCAAATATTCACCAGATTTTTCTAGGTCCTTGCCGCGAACAGAATCCCAAGTGCTGTATTGGATAGCCGCAATTTTCCGCCGCTAAATTTGACATAAGGAAGAATATGGCCATTCTTATCCGCGATGCAATCCGCAACCAATTTGGGCTCTTCATCCGCTGTCCCAAGCTCGTAGGCATAATGATGATAAACCTTATAGATTGCTTTCTCTGTCGTGGCGCCGCCTGGCGCTTGAAAGACTTGACGCGTCGCTTCGATCTTACCGGAGCGAATAAGCGCCTCGAAATCGTCAAAGGCCAACCCAAAGGCCAAGTCATAAAACACATGCCAAATGTGAATGGGCAGGTGATGTTCTTCTTGCCATGTTCGCAGCGGCACGCGGTCTTCCTCTTTGATAATTACAGTAGGCAAGACAGCGCTCTTTTTAAACCCCAGCTGTCCGCCCAACCGTTTTTGAGGCTTCATCACAGATTGGAAATCAGGCATCTGCCTTGCGCGCCAAAGACTGTTTTCGCATTCAACCGCAATAATGGCTTTTGCGAGCAGATTCTGCATGAGGGGATGATTTTCTAGCGTGAAGGGCAATTCACCCAGACCATTCAACTGCGCAACAATCGAATCCACGCTTGCTTTATCAGCAGCCTGGAATATCAGAAGATCAGGCCTCTTTATCTTGCCCAAGCCTGCCTTTTCAAGCCGCTCAAAGTATAACTCAAACGCTCTGACATCGTCGTCGGGCGCCGTTCCACTTGGCCCGTAGGGAAGCGCATAAAACTTCCCCGTTTCATTCACAGCCTGCACCAGTCGCTCCTCGCTCCACACACCTTGGGACCAACGCATAAGAAAGTCGCTGCCACGCAAACGGCGGGGATTCAGGATGAAGTTGGCCCATACATCCCAAGGACAGCCTCGCAAGGCAAATTCTATTTCTTCAGCAGAAACGCTAAGATTTGCTTCGAAAGGATGCATGATCTAAATCCATTCTGGAGGAAGATATCTTTGCTGTGGAGCGCTCATAGCGCGTTTTGCAAGCAACGAACAGTATTTCAAACCTGCGGCGGCTGAATTTCAATGGCTTTTTCAGAAAAGCAGGTTGCGGCAGCAAAGGCCTGATCCTATTCTCCTTCAAGTGATGGTTGGCAGTTTGATGAAATTGAGGAAGCAATGTTTCTAGTCCTGAATATGCCTCTTATTGGTGAAAGACATGCATAAAAAGAAATTTCTGATACCCAATCCGTATATGTGTGTTGTGGAGGTTTCAAGCGCCACTCCCAGCGCAATATTGAAATATGCGCTTACTGATAAGCAGGCGCTTCTTGGCATCATACGATATAATCACCTCTTGGACACGTTTTTAGGCATGCCTTGCTACTCCCTGCAAAATAATCCGCGCTTCAGTTTGCCGACCATTGGCGTTGTGGAAACGGATGAGATTTATATCGGTGTGGGCAAGAAGGGAAATCACTATGTAATCCCTGTCCAAGCCAAAGGATATCTGGGCCATCTTGATTTCGCACATACTGAGCGGGACATAGCCATTTGCGCGCATAAATACGGCTCGCTAATCTGCTGTCCAGTGGGGGCGCAGCTAATCAAAGAAGGCATCATCGCATTGTTCGAGTTTGCGACGAATGATGGTCATGTGGGCCTCTCTTGCGAAAAGCATTACAAGCTGATTCAGCCGGATTTGGTCACCGACGTTGATCTGGAATCATATCCCAGGAAACCAAGCGGCTAATAAGATGAGCATCGAAAAAAATCTATATTTCTGCTAACGTAGTTCTATGCGAAAATCAGTCATCATCAGACGTAAGCTCAATTCTCTTGCCCGGCGCCTTCCCCAATAGGCAAACAATATCGGCGGAACGCGACGCAATTCCATCTTGTATCAAGGCTTTCGAGATAAAATGATCGCTTACATGCATTGGTTTCTCATTCTGCTCTATGGAAGCAAAGGCAGATATAAATTTTCTTAGGCGACTATGAAATGACTACACCAGTCCATTGGGCGATTTCATCTGAAAGCCTCTCAAACAAGAATGCTTCATCAGATGAAAACGGCTCATTCAACATGACTTCACTGTAAAGCCCAGGAATTCTGGCTGCCCATATTGCATCACCTTTGGTTGGTTTGTTTAGGCGTTCCGAGTGCTGCATGACAATATATCCTATGGGCTGAATGGGCTTTGTCGGAACGGAGAGATCGCTCGCAGGATTTTTTTGCAATCGTTCCGCCCATTCCTTATTCCAACGGCCAAGAGTTGGGCCTAAGTTTTTTAGGCCTTGTAGCGAAAAAAGGTCAAGCGCCAATGGCATAACGATATAATTAGCGGATATCAACGCCGCCCGATTAATAGCGCCTAAATTGGGGCCAAGATCTACAAGAACCAAATCAGCCTCTGCGTTAGAAGCGGCAGTTTGCATTATACGCCAAAATGCGGATGTGACTCGAAAAGCACGTTCATCGCCATCACTGCATTTAGGCCATGCTTCAGATAGCTGATCTTCAAATTTCGACAACGCAAGATCGCCGACGACTAATGATAGATAGTCAGTGATTGGCTCTAAATGAGGCGCTTGAATATCCCCTAATCCGAGGATTAATGGTTGAAGACAGCCGTAAATCGTCTGTTCATGGGCTTCGTCAGGCCATAATTCCTCCAGGCGGTCTTCCGCCAAAAATGCTGCCGTTAAATTTGCCTGGGGATCGAGATCAACTGCAACAGTTCTCACGCCTTTATCCGCAAACATCCAGGCAATATGATAAACAAGCGAAGTATTTCCAACTCCTCCCACGGCACTAAAAAATGCGATTATTGGGGCGGTCATGGTTTTCTCCTGAGAATTGCCAATACGGCGTTTTCTTCAACAACAAACTCAATCTCCGGATTGCCATTCTTTGCCATTTCTTTTCTGGCCGTGTGAATGCCCCATCCAAATCTCTGCACATACCCAAGGTTTTTCATGGCTTCCGCGAGGTTGGGATTGCGGTAGTCCACCGCTCCAGGCTTTCCAAAATTATCGCGATGGACCCGCCCAAAAGGTCCTCCGGGATTTTCAATTTCGATGCGGTCGCTAAACCAAGTTATTCGAACGGGCGCGTATGTTCCTTCATAGGTTCGATGCAACACCGCGTTCCTGGCGATTTGCTGAAGCGCAGCCAAAGGGTAATCCGGCGATTTGATTTCCTGTGGCGTTGATAAAAAACTGGTCGCCACTGAAATATTGGCCGAAAGTATCTCATCAAGGATTCTTAGAGACTCCGGCAATGGATTAGAGATTTCTTTCTGGTCCTTAATCGGATCGCCTACTTCCGTTCCTTCGACTCTTAGAAATTGAATATAGGCGCCTGGCACAAAAACCGTGGGGATTTTGCCGCACACAATAAGTCCAAGATTAGTTGGCGCCGGTGGTTCCGCAGTTGTCGTAAATCGGAGCGAGACCAGCTGCTGTTCTGCTGATCGCTGGTTTTGCAGGAGAACATCTGGATTAACCGCGCAAGGCAAATAGGTCCGGCTGAATAAATCAAGATCAAGATCGCTCAAGGCAGCAGAATCATTGGGCCTGATATCAAAAGGCAAATCTTTGCCGCGCCGCTTTTCGCTCAGCCTTAATTCCTCTTCCATTGTGGCTGTTGCGCGTCTGGGACCCACTCTAATCCATACACGGCCATTGAATCTCACAGGAGGAAACAAGGAAGGCTGGACTATAACAACAGCCATCTCACATCCATCAATGCAACGTTTTTCAACACTCATTACTGGAAAAGGAAGTATATTGCCATCAGAGCGTATATGTGAAAGATTGAGAAGCAGCTCATCCGTTATTGGAAGTCCAGCGCAAGACCCATCATCATGAACCCCGATAAAAACAATCCCGGGCTTTTGATGGTTGGGCATATCATTGGCAAATGCGCAAATTGCCTCACGAATCTTGTTAGAATCAGAAAAAGATGATTTTCGCTCCACTCGATCTGACTCTAAATCATGTATGAGCTGACGAAGTTCCTGATCTGTGAAGTGACTCGTCATCATTGGTGGCCTTTTGAAAACGAAAATTTGCTCTTAAAAGCGGTGCTGATTTTCATTAGATGGTCAATTGCTGTTCTTTTGAATCATTCTCTGCCCTGATTTCATGCGTTCCGGCGGGCGGATGCAACGGGATTTTGTATGAACAGGATTTATCAAACCGTATGGCGCATCGGAAAAGCAGGTTGCGGAGGGCAGGCTTTGGGCATAATCTGCGAATGGCCGCAAGCAAAAAAAGGTTCGTCGCGACGGCTTTTTTTGAATAATGAAACGATCAGTCATCATCAGACGCAAGCTCAATTCCCTTGCCCGCCGCCTGGGCTGGACGTGGGCGCCGGCGCGGCCGGTGCAGGCTTGGATTTCGCCGACGACGGTCTGCAACCTGAACTGCCGCACGTGCGGGCGGTTTATCAGTCATGCGAAATTTCAGCACATGTCGGCGGAGACCTATCAGATCGTGCGGCGCGAGATCATGCCGGCGTTGGGGAGCGTGATCCTGACGGGCGTTGGCGAGCCGCTGCTGGCGCCGCTGTTGCCGGAGATGATCGCCGACTGCCGCCGCTATGATATTCGTCCCGAGTTGACCACCAACGGGATGATCTGGAACGAAGAGATTTTCGGAGAGATCGCGGCGCTGGGCGGACGCGTGGCGTTGTCGGTGGATGGGGCGGACAAGGAGACGATGGAATACGTCCGCCGCGGGCTGAATTATGAAACTTTTCTGAAGACGGCAGAGGGTTTGGCAAGGCTGAAACGCGGAGCTCGGGAATCGGGATTCGGGGCTAGGGATTCGGGGCTTGGGGCTTGGGGCTCGGGACTCGGAACTCGGAACTCGGAACTCGGAACTCGGAACTCTACGTTCGAGTTTTATTTGAACGTTGTGCTACTGCGGATGAACCTCGGCCAACTCGGCGCGATTGTGAATCAGGCTGCGCAATGGGGCGTGGACTGCATATATTTCAGCAACTTCGGCGCGACGGATAGCCCGGACAAGGATTTCATTCAACAATCGCTTGAAACGCGGCCCGATATCGTCAATCCTGTGCTCGACAAGGTTTGCGCGCAATGCGAGGCGAAAGGAATTCGTTTTTCGCGCCCGCAATTTCTAAGCGGCGCCGAGGGCGAAACCAAGCGAGCGCAAGGCGCAGTTCCGAGTTCCGAGTTCCGAGTTCCGAGTTCAAAGGACCAGGTTCCGAGTTCCGAGTTCCGAGTTCCGAGTTCAAAGGACCAGGTTCCGAGTGCCGAGTTCCGAGTTCCAAGTCCCGAGTCACGAACCCCGAACCACGAATCCCAAATCCCAAATCCCGAACCCAGAACCCCGAACCCCGGGCGCCTGCTACAGTGCGCGCTGCCTTGGTGGGCGATTTATATCGAGGCCGACGGATCGGTTTTTCCCTGTTGCCAATGGTGGCCGCCGATTGCCAATCTGCGCGACGCGCCATTCGCGCGCATCTGGAATAGCGCGGCCTATCGGGAAATCCGGCGCACGGTCAATCGTACGCCGCTGCCGGGCGCTTGCCGGCGATGCATTTTGGGGGAAAGACGATTTTGAGAATGTAAAATGAGAAATGAAAAATGAGAAATGAAAAATGAGTTGCTCATGAAACAAGTTTTGCCCAAAACAAATGAATAATTTGCACAGAGACGCAAAGGCGCAAAGGCTTATTTCTTTGCGTCTCTGCGTCTCTGCGCGCGGGCGCATCCCAAGGCAGCTACCGGCAGGACGCGGCGCCTATTCTGACAAAAATAATGTCTGACAAAACAATGAAAACACATTGGTGTTGAATCAGGCAGGAATGGCTTTGTGTTATTATTTTGTCGCACATTATTTTGTCAGACCTCTTCCAGCGCGCCAAGGTAGCTCGGCTGAAATGCGCCCTCTGCGCGAGAAATTGGATTTTTCGAAGCAGAAATAGTAAGCGCAAAATGGGGGACTATTGCGCTGTTTGGCATTAGACTTGCGAGGGTAATGGGGTATAGAAATATTTGCGTTTTGTAGGACAAGGAGGTTTGGCGATGGCGAAAAAAAATAGATTGCACGGGCGGAATCGAAATAAAGGCGCCACGGCGGCGCATGCCTTGCGCTTTGTCTTGAATGAGGCATGGCGTTCGTTGTTGTTGCTCATCCCGATTCTGCTCTTCTGCCTCCTGACAAACGCGAGTCTGACGGAAACTGGTTTGAGGCGCGCGCCGGCCAACGCCGAACCGACAGCGCCCGCGAGGGTTCGTCCAACGGCGCAACCCTCGGCGCCGATCATCTCGGCCGTGATGGAAGTCCTGCCCTTCGCCGATCACTCAACAACGGATACTCCGAAAACCGCCAAAGGCAAGCACGAATTTCCCAAGAGTTCTTATCAATACGCCCCGGCTGGGGCCTTTGGAAATATCACGGCCCAGGAACGAGCCAATACCGGAAAAGGCCAGGGCCTGTCCCGCAGCGATGGAATGATAGGCAAATCGGCGCCACTCGCCGTCGGCACGCCGCCTTCATCTGCTCTCAACAGATCAACCTCGCCCGCCCGGACTCCTTTTCGAGGGATGAATGACAATTCCGGAAATCCCAACAGGATGTTGCAGCCGCCAGGCAATCCTGGCATTCCTGATGCGATGATAAACGTGCAGCCGATCCAGAATATGCCGCCAACGATAACGCCGATCATCCGCCTTCCGATCGAAACCAACGTCAGATGAAAAGTGGCAAGCATGTCTGAAGACGCAGCGAACAGCCCGGAGGAAAGTGGGATTTTTTTGCCGCCGGATACTCAGCATATTTCAATAAAAATAGATGGCGCCAATTCGCGCAGGCAATTCCATTCCCCTGCCTCCCGCGCGGTTTCCCATTTCGCATCTTTCGTTACTCATTTTGCATTTCTCATTTCTCATTTTGCATTTCTCATTCCCCTGTGCGCCTTGTTTTCGTGTTTCCCTTCGCGCACGGACCCGGCCTTTGAGCCGCATGAAAACCTGCTCAGCGTTCTGGCGGATTTGCAGCGCTTCGCCGCGCTCGATCTTTACCGCTTCAACGCGCCGCTCGATCCCTCGGGAATCAATCTCTATCGCGCTTCGCTGGTGAGGCTGGCGAACTACGAGAAACTCTATCCCGACCGCTCGAAGGACATTCTGGCCTTCGCGCGCGGACAGATTCATGAGCGCCTGGGCGATCACGTCATGGCCGCCGACGAATTCGCCGCCGTCATGAAGATGGGCACGCTGCTGGCGCCGGAGGCCGCCGAGTCATGCGCGATCAATCGCCGGTTTGCCCGGTTGCAGCTCCTCGCGCGCAACGCCGCCACGATGGATGAATACCTGACCGCCCTCGAAAAACAGCGCGAAGGATTCCTCGCGCTCGCTGACGAATACACAACCGAAAGCCAGCGCGCAGTTTATGGCTCGCTGGCGCGCCGGCAGGCCGAACGCGCCGAAGTGATGCGCGCCGAGGCGCTCTGGAAATTCCGCAATCTGCTTCCCGACGGAACCACGCGCGCCCTCGAAGCCTGGACCGCCATCCTGAAGAATCACACCGACAGCGCGCGCGTCGAGCAGTACCGCCTGCGCGAGGGCGATTGCTACGCCGAACAGGCGCGCGAATACGCGCAGGAAAACGATCCCGAAAGCGGCGACTTCAACTGGGAAGTTTTCGACCGCATCGCCGCCGTCGCCCTCTATCACTATCGCGGCGTCGAGCGCGCCTACGGCTACGCCGAACGCCTCGAAGCCCGCGGCAAAATCGAAGCCCTGAACGCCTTCATCAACCGCGTGAGGGAAAGGTCGAAATAAAGCGGATCTGAAATGACAGAACCATTAGGGACAAAAAGCCCATGGTTTGTCTTCGATAATCCTTTCCCAAGTTATCTTAAAGAAAGAACAGGATGTGTTTGGGCAAGAAGCGCGTGGGCGGGCTTCTAGACCGTGAAGACGTCGGGCTGGCTTTCTTTCATGGCGCGATTGACCACGGCAAGGAAGTCCTGAAAGTCAAACGGCTTGACGATATAATGGCAGACGCCCATGTCCAGGGCTTGTTTGATGAGTTTGCGCTCGGACAGGCCGGTCAGCATCACGATGGGAATCGTCGCGGTCTTGGGATTGTCGCGCAGGCGCTTCATCACCTCGAAGCCGTCCATCTCGGGCATCATGATATCGAGGACGATGAGGTCCGGCTTGGCTTCTTCGGCCAACGCCAGCGCGTCGAAGCCGTTGCTGGCCGTAACGACATCAAACCCCTCGCTCTCCAGAGAGGTGTGGATAATGAGCAGGATATCGCTTTCGTCATCCACCGCGAGCACTTTTTTTGCCGCCATTAGACCGCCCTCTTCTGAATAAGTTTCCTGATATTTTTCAAACTTCGTTTGAAAAATAGGCCTCTTTGCGGCATTCATTGCATGGTAATGGCCAAGCGCCGCTAGCCGCCGTCAGCATAGTGTTGCGAGAGTATGATAAGCTCCCATCCCGGCCCAAGTCAAGGCGCATTGAGGCGTTAGTTGCCGAATCCAAGCAAGTCTCCCGCCGAAATAGTTCCGTTCGTGGGATCATATCTTGGAAAGGGGCCAAGGATGGGATTGAGGCAGTTGACTTTTTGATCCGGTCCGCGGCTGAGCAGAACATAGCGGCGATAGGGACCGCTTGTAACCAAATCATCCCCCAACGCATCCAACACGTTTGCATAGGAATAATGACTAGGGTGACCATATCCGGAGTAACCCCCGCTCCAGCCGAACGGGTCCAACGGCAGAAGGCCATGGAAATAGGCAATCGGCGTCGTCAGGACGGTCAGGTCGTCCAGGGAATTGGCAGGCATGGGATAGACGCTGGGATCGCGATATCGGCTTCGCACGCTGATGGTATTGTGGATCGCGGAGGGAGGCCCGACGTGTCCGCGCGCGCATTCGATGAGGTAAGCGCGGCGTTCGGCGCTGTTGGAGGGATAGGCGTTATGATCCGAACAATAAGCCCGCAGCGAGCTGGCGAGATCGGAAAGATCGGTTTCGGCGCGCGCGACTTTGGAGCGGGTTTGGGCTTCGAGGAAATTCGGAATCGCAATCAATGCCAGGATGGCGATGATCGCGATGACGATCAGCAATTCAATCAAAGTGAAGGCGAAACGGCGCCTCATGGAATCTTCTCCATTGTTTCGAGTTTCCATGCGCCTGAAGGCGTTTGCCCGAGGGCGACGGTATAGCGCGCGGAAAAAACAACCTGTTCCGTTTTATTGCGCGTTTCAACGTTGAGTTTGATCATGCGACGCCCAATCTCAGGTTTTTCGGTAGAAGCCTTCGCGGGATTCTTCCCCATCTCCTCGAATCGCGCCACGCAATCGCCGATCCTGATTTCCGGAGGGGCGTCTTGCGGCGAATGAAGATACACGACCACCGCTCCCTCGGCTGCCGCGAGCGCCTGCAGGCGCCATTGCCCCATCGCGGAGGCGTGATAAACCTCCATCGAACGCGCCAGCAGCGCGCCGCATCCGGCCGCGCAGATCGCGATCACCCCCAGCATCCCCAGCATCCCGAACCCGCGCTTCTGCCGGCGCAGTCTGTTTTCAATATTTTGCATAAAGTGGCCGAATCAAAAGGCGAAAATATCTACGCGAAATGCGCAAAACATTTGAGCTAAAATTTTAACCACCAATGCACACGAATAGACACTAATATCATGAGCAGGACGCTCCAATAAACCTTATATATCAAAAGCAATTCGTGTTTATTTGTGTTCATTCGTGGTTAACCACCAATGCACACGAATAGACACTAATATCATGAGCAGGACGCT
>JAPLSP010000598.1 GCA_026398575.1 Candidatus Sumerlaeota bacterium
GTTCAGGTTCGCCCACAACGGCGGGCGATATTCCAGCGTGACGAGATTGGCGGCGGCGAGTTTGCCGACTTCAAACGGAACCGGGCGGATTTTATCCACGCCTTCCATCGGCGCGAAACTCAGCCCGCCCCGGCCATTGGCATGGGCATGAAGCATCTGGGAGCGTGCGGGGATGTAAAGGGTCGCGCCGATCTTTTTGAGAGCGGACGCCGCCGCCGCGTCCATTTTGAATTCGAGCGTGATGGTTCCGCCTACGTCCTCGGCGCGCGTGATATCCGTCTGAAAATTTTTACCGCCGCCCAAAGTAGCCAATGGCCGCAACGCCGCCGCGCTTTGAGAAGGCAGCGAAATGTCCAGCATGGTTTCGCCCGCCTTTGCGGATTGCGCGCCGCATTTGACGCCCGGCGTCGCCCATAGGATCGTATAAACGGCGGCGCCTTTGCCGCCTGACGAAAGCCGTACGCGGCCTGAGTAGCTCGCAGGACCACCATTGATAAAAATCCAGTGATCGGGCGCCCCGCCGCCCCGGCGCGCCATTACGGACACATGGGCGGGCGCCGCCGGTTGAAACTCCAAGGTCTGCGGCCCGGCCGGCTCGAACGGCGCCAGCTGATCGCAGGCTTCGGCCAAATCCGCATAGTCCAGGGCCCAGGGCGCGTCCAAGCGAGCGGCTTCCTCGGGGGCGCGCAGAACTCTCATGGCCACTTCATTAAGGCTTCCCTGGCCGCGCGCGCTCAAACAGGCAAGTCCGAGCCATAGGGCGGCGCAACCCATCGCATTCCATTGCATCTTCATGCCATACTCCTTTCAACGGCTTCCATCGGCTGTTTGGCGCTCTCGTCCAGGACGCGGCGGATCGTTTCCGAAAACGCGCGCTCGAGGATGGGCTTGAGAAGGATTTCCCGGATTCCGAGCTCTTTGGCCTGCTGGGGATTGATCGCCTGGCTGTTGCCTGTGACGATGATGACGGGGATATCCGGCCGCGCGCTCATCGCATGGGCGGCCAACTGCATCCCTGTCAGGTTCGGCATCAATTGATCCGCAATAATCAGATCAAAATCATCCGGAGATTTCAAGAAATGCTCGAGCGCCTCCGCGGGATTGATGAAGGATGAAATCCGGTATCCCCAGGATTCCAGCAGCTCCGTGTCTATCTTCACAATCGTCTCTTCGTCGTCCACGTAAAGGATTCGCTCATGCCCGCGCGCCTCGGCCTCCCATGCCAGCGCTTCCGGCTCGCGAATGTGATCCAAACGGGGGAAATACACATGAAACGCGCTGCCATGCCCCGATTCGCTGTCAACGGTGATATGTCCTCCGCAGGATTTGACGATTCCGAGCGTGGTATAGAGACCCAGTCCCGAGCCTTGCCCTTCCGGCTTTGTAGTGAAGAAAGGATTGAAGATCCGTTCAATAGTGGCCGCGTCCATGCCGGCGCCGGTATCCTTCACCATGAGATGAACATACTGGCGCGCCTGAGTCTGTTCAGGGAGAAAGACGCGCAAGAGCAAAGGAGTGGGTTCGACCACTTCCAGCGTAAAACTCATGATGCCGCCCTCGACTCCCATGGCATAGGCGGCATTGGTGAAAAAATTCATTAGGATCTGATGCAGATAGCTCGGATTGCCCATGATCATGCCGCAATCGGGCTGAAGATTCTGGACGAGGCTGATATGGGAAGGAAGAATATCCTGCAAGAGTTTCAACGTTTCCTTGACGATCGGCTCCATCATAAATGGCTTCAAGTCCTGCTCGCGGCTGCGGCTGAAGGCCAGGAGTTGATAGATCAAATCGCGTCCGCGGTCGCAGGCCTTGAGCGATTGCTCGAGGCTTTCAAAAACGCCCGTTTGATCCCCGGCCAGCTGGATCGCCCTGCGCGTATTGCCGAGAATCAGATGCAGCAGGTTGCCGAAATTATGCGCGATGCCGCCGGCCAGCAAACCGACCGCTTCCATTTTTTGCGCCTGGCGCAAATGGGTTTCCAGCAGTACTTCATGCGTCACGTCGCGCTGGGCGGCGATGTAGTTGACGATCTGCCCCGCCGGATCGCGAACCGGGGAAATGGCGGCATCCACATGGAACTCGTGGCCGTCTTTTGCCCGGTTGATCAGCCGGCCCTTCCACACCCCGCCGTTGCGGATCGTCTCCCACATCTGCGCATAAACCGCGGCGTCATGCCGACCGCTCTTCACGATGCGGGTATTCTGGCCGATCACTTCATGGCGGCTGTAGCCGGTCATTTGTTCATAAGCGGGATTGGCATAGAGAATCACGCCTTGCGTGTCGGTGATGATGATGCTTTCAGCCGCCTGCTCGATGGCCGTCGTCAGACGCGCGCGCGCGGAGATTTCCTCCCGCAGACTGCGCGTGCGCTCTTCGACCTTTTGCTCCAGCTCTTCATTCAAGCGGCGCAGATCCAGTTCGCGGCGCTCCAAGGCCGCCGTCATCTCATCGAAAGCCCGCGCCAACTGGCCGATCTCATCGGACCGATGCGGCAGGCCGGTGCGCGACTGGAGATTGCCGGCGCCCACCTGTTTGGACGCGCCCAGCAGGCCTCGCAAATGATTGACGATCGTCCAGTTGCCCACGAGCCAGGCCGTCACCAGCGCCAGGAACGCCACGCCGCCCAGCAACGCGATATCAATCCATGTTTCCTGATTCACCAGATGGATGATCTGCGCTTCGGGAATCCCGACTCCAATGTAGAGATACGGCGGCTTGCTTTCCTCCAGATGTATAGGCACGAAGCTATAGACGCGCCGCAGGCCGTCAATTCCTTTTTCAATCACCGTTTCCGGTTCTTGCTGGCTCTTGATTTGCGCCCAAACTCTTTGCATCAATGGCTTGCCGATCGCATCGGCGCCTTGCCTCAACAACGGATAACGATAAAGACGAACCCCTTTATGATCGCTGAATTCGATCACGGAGCCTTCAGGCATCTTGATCGAAGTGGCCAATTGCGCATACTGATCGAGCCGGAACGCCACAGATACGATCGCCTGCAATTGGCCCTGGGCATCCACGAGAGGATAGGAAAAATGGAGGGAAGGAATTTTGCTGATGGGACCCAAGGTATATTCTCCCACTGAAAATTCCTTGGTTTGCACCACGTCTTGAAACAGCTTCATATTGGCGAAGCTGACCGGCTTGAAGGGCAAGGCCGAGGCGAAGACCATTCCATTCGGAGCGGTGGCGGCAATGTTGGCGTATTGTGGATTATGACGCAGAATCTCGCCGAAGAGGCGGTTGCAGGCTTGGGCGTCGCGCGATTTGACTTCCGGCAGATAGGCCAGGGTCATCAGCATCTGCCGGGCGCCAAACGTGATCAGGGCTTGATGATTCGCCAGGCCGTGAACCATGCGCATCACTTCATCCTGGGCGTCTTCGAGCGCCGCCTGCCGTCGTTGGGCGCCGGAATAAAGGATAATGCCCAACGCCGGCAAAATGGCGATCAACACCAGCAGCAGCAGACGATTGCGAATGGACCAGGCCGGATAAAAACGCATGATCGTTCATTCTCCGCGCATGCGGGTCAGGATGCTCGTCGTCGAAAATCCCGGACGCTTGGATACCAGATGGAGCCGCCCGCCGCAAGCGCGCACGGTGGACGCCTCAATGCAATTATCGCCATAACTGGCGTCGTTGACGTGCACGTCGGGCGCCGCGGCGGTGACAAAAGGAATACATTCGACCTCGTCATAAATGCAGACGTAGTCCACCGCCTCCAGCGCCAACAGGATCGCCGCGCGCTGATCTTCCGGCAAGATGGGCCGTCCCGGCCCTTTATAGGAGCGAATGCTCACGTCGCTGTTCAGGCCGACAATGACAATGTCCCCCTGTTTGCGCGCCTCATTGAGCAGATAAATGTGTCCCGCGTGAAGCAGATCGAAGCAGCCATTCGTCGTGACCACTTTTTTGCCCCGCGCCTTCAACTGCTGCGACAGCCGCCTCAGTTCCTCCTTGTCGCGAATCAGCCGCGGATCGCTCGCGGACAGCTCGGCCTCCGCCGGACAGGTTTTGCCTTGCGCTTTCGTCATGATAAATTCTGCCACCCTTGATTCGATTGCCTTGCACGGCCTACTCGCCGGTTGACATGCCCCGGCGGCGGGCCTTATTGTGAGATCAATTATTCAGATTTTAGCCGCCAAAGCCGCCCAATGCAACGCCTGACTCTCGATCTGGCGCGTCCCGCTTTTGTCCTGGCCAAACCAGCCATGGACGACAAAGAGCGCACGTTGATCGCCGAAGGAACGACGCTGACCGGCGCGCATTTCGAAGCGCTTCGTAAACGCGGCGTGTCAGCGGTCTTCATTGAATTTCGGTTTCGGCGGCGACCGGTTCGTCCCGCCCATCGAGGAATCAATCATGGA
>JAPLSP010000021.1 GCA_026398575.1 Candidatus Sumerlaeota bacterium
CGGAAGAGATAGTGAGGAAAGGCAATGGCTTGCTTCTTTCGCCCTTTCAGGGCTTTCCGAAATTTCTGCGCTCTGTTCCCAGGGCGTTGCCCTGGGCTGTTTTCTTTTTGCCCTTTCAGGGCATCACGGAATACCGTTTGCATCTGAGCTATTATAGAGAGCGGCCTGATCTTGGTGAGAAATCCAGGCTAAGGTTCGCCGGCTGGCGTCAGCGTGCGGCGCCGGGCTCGGGCGCCGGATATCCGACGCATTGGCCGAGGATGATTTTCTGGTCTGGGCGCAGATTCATCAACGTGGGAAGAGTTTTGCGATCAACACCGTCGTGGACGACGGTTCCGAGGCCCTCCGAAGCGCAGAAGAGATAAACATTCTGGCTGATGTAGCCGGTGTCAATCGCCGAATAAAAGGGCTTTTTATCTTCCGACGCCTTTTTCATTTTTGCGAAATCGGCCACGAAGATCAGGCTGAGCGGCGCTGTTTTGCCGGCCGTCGGGCCGCCGATTTTGGATCGCATATCTTCCTTCAAGATGGGTTTGAGCGCGTGTTCCTTGGCGTCATAGAGAGAAAGGCCGGCGGCGGTGGCGACGTAGATATCTATCTCCTGCGAGTCCATGGCCGAAGGCGCGGTCCGCTTGCCTGTTTCCGGGCGGTTGACGCCAAACGCCGCCCACAAGAGATTGGACAAGATTTGCGGAGAAATGACTTTGTCGCTCATGGCGCGGACAGTCTTTCTCTCCTTCAGCGCCTGCATGAGCGGTTTCCCGCCGTCCGTCTGCGGCTGGGGAAGTTTTTCCAGCGCGGCTTCCTCCGCCAGAACCAGGGCGGCGGCGATCACGACCGAAATTGCCATCGAGCGGATTGCCAGGGAATGAATTCTGTTCATGGTAAGCATCCTTATGAAGATAATTTGGATCACCGTAAATCGGCGGTTTTGCCGGCGCCATAATCCTTCGCCATTTCAGGATAGGCGTCCATCTCCGCTTTGACAGCGCCTTTGGAATCGAATAAATGCCCGTCGGTCGGTTCCCAGATGAATGATCCCAGTCCTTTGCCGTTGGGAAGTCCCTGCACGACGTCGTTGATCTCCCGGACATTCGGCGTTGAATATTCCACGAGGATGATCGGCTGCCTGTATCTTTGCGCCAGATCCGTCAGGTTGGATTTCAAATCAGCCAGCGTCCCATGCCACTTGGGATAGTAGGACTGGCCGATGATATCGAACTCGACTCCATGAGAGGTGACGTTATCGAGGAACCATCTGGATTGCGGATTCTGTCCGCCGCAGGCCAGATGGAGCATGATTTTCAGCGATGGGTCCGCTTCGCGCGCGCCGGCGATCCCGGCTTTGAGCAAACCGCAAAAGCCGTCCAGCGATTTATCGAAGGCGCCATCGGGCCGCAAAAATCCGGCGCTGATCTCGTTGCCGATCTGGACCATATCGGGCGGCGTTCCTTCGTCTTTCATTTTTTGCAGAACTTCCCGCGTATAGTCGCGGACCGCTTTTTGCAGATCGGCGCCGTGCAGGTCTTTCCACGCCTCCGGTTTGATTTGATGGGCTGGATCGGCCCAGGTGTCGCTGTAATGGAAATCGAGGAGGAATTTCATCCCCGCCGCCTTGATGCGCTTGGCCATCTTCAGGGTTTGTTCCAGGCCGCAAAAGCCTTTGCTGGAATATCCCTTGGGCGCCGCCGGGTTGCAGAAAATTCGCAGCCGGATGTAGTTGAACTTGTGGTCTTTGAGAATTTCGAAAACGTCTTTTTGAATCCCATTATCGGAAAAGCGCCTGCCTTTGTCTTCCTGCTCCGGAACCCAGGAAATATCGGCGCCGATCATAAAGGCTGGAAGCATTTTCGAAGGCGCTGCTGTGCTTTGCGCCGCGGCAAAGCACTGGAACAAGAGGGAAATTATCAGAAGAATCAGCGGCAATATGCTGTGGCGATAAGCCGGCGAAGGACGGCAAGGACCGCAAGGACCGCAAGGACCGCAAAGACAACAATGACCATGAGCTGCATGATCAATAGAATGCTTCATCGCCTGATCCAATTTTCTTTGGCATCCCTTGGGTCCCTTGGGTCCCTTGGGTCCCTTAGGTCCTCGCTCTCCCTCATCCGCCAAAGCAAAGTCAAAACCCCTGTCGCGCTATCGCTCCAAGAGCCTTGCCCCCGCGGTCTGGAATGCGCGCCGCAGGTCGGAGCCGTCGGCATTGCCGAAATTCGTTCGCTGGACCATGAGGATATAGACCACCCGCTTGACGGGATCAATCCACGCCTGCGTGCCGTAAGCGCCGCCATGGCCGAACGAGCCCGGCGAGAGCATGGCCGTTGGCCCTTGCGGCTGACGAATGACGCACCACCCAAGGCCCCACCCATTGCCCTCGGTGAAGCCGGTCTTGAGATCGCCGGTTTGAATGCTGGTCATCAGTTTGATGGATTCCGGCTTGAGCAATTGTTTCCCGCCGACCGAGCCTTGATTCAGGATCATCAGGCAAAAGCGGGCGTAGTCGGAGGCCGTGGAGAACAGTCCGCCATTGGGCGCCGGATAGCGATCGCGATCCGTGGGAAGATAACCGTTCAAGAACGCAATGGGCGATTCCATGAGCGTTCCGGTGGTGAATTTATACGATTTGGCAATTCGGGCGGCCTGCTCGGCGTTCGGGTAGAATGAGGTGTCTTTCATTCGCAGCGGATCAAAAATGCGTTGCTGCAGGAAGTCGGGAAAGGACTGTCCCGAAACAACCTCGACGATGCGGCCCAGCGAATTGATGCCGGACTGGCAGTATTGCCACTTGGCGCCGGGCGCGAACTGCAAAGGCTTGCTCGCATAGATCGGGATCACGTCCGCCAGCGACTTGGCCAGCTTGTATTGCGCCGGCGCAGCCTCGGGCAGGCCGGATGTATGCGTCAGCAAATGCCGCAGCGTCAGATTGCCCGGCTTGCCATCGGCAGTTTTGACATTGGCCAGCTCCGGCAGATACTTGGCCACCGGATCGTCCACCGAAAGCTTCCCCTCATCCTGCAACATCATGATGGCGGTCGCGGTGATAGGCTTGGTCATCGAAGCGATCCAGAAAATCGCGTTCGTCCGCATGGGCGCGCTGGTCTGGATATCCGCCAGGCCGGCGGCGTCGAGATAAAGGAGTCTGTCGCGCTTGGCCACAAGCCCGACGGCTCCGGCGATTTCTTTCTTGGCGATGTATTCCTTCAAGACGTTTGAGATCGCGACACATTTCGCGGAATAGCCTTGGGATGCCGAGGAGACGCCATCTACCGACCCTTGATCGCGATAGAGACCGCGGCACGACAGCATCACGCACAGCGCCACAGCCGCCAAACCCGAATAGCAAACCGGCCATCGGCCGAAAACTCCGCTCATCAAATTATTCCTCATCCTTGAAGTCCTTGTGGTCCTTGATGTCCTTGCGGTCCTTGATGTCCTTCTCATGCCGCCCGCCAAACCAAGGCTGAAAGCCCCCTACAGCAGCATTCCCTTCTTCTTCATTTTTTCCACCAGCGTCGTACGCTTGATGTTGAGCAATTGGGCGGCGCGATTTTTGACGCCCTTGGCCGCCTCGAGCGCCAGGGCGATCATCTGCGCCTCGTATTCCTCGACAAGCGCGTTCATATCCACGCCTCCTTCGGGCACGCACAGGGGCGGCATTCCAAGGCCTTTTCCTCCCCCGGCCAGCAGGGGCGACCGGTACTTCTCGGGAAGCATGGCGGCCGAGACTTTGCCTTTCGGGTGCAGGATGACCATTCGCTCGACCAGGTTCTCCAGTTCGCGCACATTGCCCGGCCAGGCGTGGCGTCTCAGCGCCTCGAGCGCGTCGTCCTCGAATCCCTCGAAAGCGCGGTTTTTGGACGCGTTGAATTTGTGGATGAAATGCTCGATCAGCCGCGGCAGGTCATCCAGCCGCTCGCTCAGCGAGGGAACATGGATGGGGATGACGTTCAGGCGGTAGTAAAGATCCTCGCGGAAAGTTTTTTGCGCGACCATTTCCTCGAGATTGCGATTGGTGGCGGCGATGACGCGCACGTCCACATTGATCGTCTTCGTGGAACCGACCATTTCGAGCTGACCTTCCTGCAAGACGCGCAGGAGTTTGACTTGGAGCAACGGCGACATTTCGCCGACTTCGTCGAGGAAGAGCGTGCCGCCGTTGGCCAGTTGGAAGCGTCCGGCCCGGTCGCTGATGGCGCCGGTGAAGGCGCCTTTGACGTGGCCGAACAGTTCGCTCTCCAGCAGGGTTTCGGGCAGGGCGCCGCAGTTGACGGGGATCATCGGTCTGCTGGCGCGCGGCCCGAGCAGATGGATCGCCCGCGCCACGAGCTCCTTGCCCGTGCCGCTTTTGCCGAGGATCATGGCGGTGCTGTCGCTGTCGGCCACCGCGCGAATCAAATCCTGCACTTCGACGATTCCCGGCGACGAGCCGATCATGCCCGGGATCGGCTCATTCGGACTTGGGCGGCGGCGGGGAGCGCGGGATGCCTGATTGCGCAGGTGAAATATCTCGATTGCGCGGCGCGTGGCGGAGCGAATTTCCTCGGCGTGAAAGGGCTTGGTCAGAAAATCCGAGGCGCCGCACCGGATCGCCTCCACAGCGTTTTCCATGGTTCCATACCCGGTCGCCACGATTACAACAGTATCCAGTCTATGGTCCTGAATATGCCGCAGAACGGCGAAGCCGTCGGCTTTGGGCATCCGGATGTCAACGAAGCAAACGCTGTAGCCGTTTTTGGAAAGCATCTCGATGGCTTGGACGCCGTCGTGGGCTTTGTCAATCGCGTATTCGTGACTGTCAAGAATGGCCGCGAACAGTTCGCGGACGCCGGGGTCATCGTCGGCAATTAGAATCGGTTCTTTTTCTTCGGCTGCAAACATGATCTCAAACGCCCAAATTTGGGAAAACAAGCGCAAACGCAAATATTTCCCTTGGTTGGCAGTGGAGGATATTTGGGAAATTTTACGCTATTGATATAATTTTCTCATGAATGGCGGCGCGGCGCAACCGCATTTTCTCCCGTGCCACTTTGAGCTATGCCGGAACGATGATCACAAAGCAGGCGCCGCCGTCTTCGTGGTTTCCCGCGCGAATGGTTCCGCCGTGGTCCTCGATGATGCGCTTGACAATGGCCAGCCCCAGTCCGGCGCCGCCTTCGCGCGTCGAAAAGAATACATCGAAAATGTGTTCGATGTCTTCGGCGGAGATTCCCGGACCGCTGTCGGCGATTTCCAGGCGTATCATGCCGCCCTCGGCCCGGGCCGTGATGAACAACTTCCGGTCGCGGGAATCGAGGCCGCGCTCCATCGCCTGCAGGCCGTTGAGGATCAGATTGACCAGCACCTCCTGATACGCCGCCGGTTCGCCGTGCAGGGCAAGCGCCGCAGGCAAATCATCCACCCACCGAACGCCGTGCCGCTCGATCTCCGGCTGCAGCAGGCCCTGCACTTCCCGGATCAATGCGACCAGGTCGAATTCGGCCCTGGCGCGTCCGCGCGGCAGGGCGAACGAAAGAAAATTGCTCAGCGTTATATTGAGCTGTTTGATCTGATTGCGCAGCGCCCCGGACGCCGTCTTGATCCGCGCCGGCGATTCGGGATTCGGATCGTTCAAGTCTTCTTCCACGATCTGCAAGTTGAGATTCATCGCGTTGAGCGGGTTGCGGATTTCGTGCGCCAGCCCCGAGGCCAGCGTGCCGACGTAGGCCATGTGTTCGATCTGGTTCTGCCGCTGGACCAGATTCAGATGACGGCGGAACATGCGCCACAGTAGAACCGTCAGCGCGGCCAGGATCAGCGTCATGGCGCTCAGGAAAGCGATCATCTGCAAGCTCATGAACCAGCTGGTGGACTGGATGTCGCGCAGCACCTTGCTGTTCGAGAGCATCACTTTCAGGTCGCCGATTTTGTGTTCGCCGATGATGATGGGGCGGACGATGGGGGTGGCGTCCTTAATGGTTTCGACGTTGTAGTTCAGCGAATTGCTGGTGGGTTCGAAAATAATTTCGCCTTCATTGTTCAGAAGTTTCACGCTCAGGATCTTGCCAAGGTCGCGGTGAAAAACATCAATGCGCTGGGTGACGCTGGGCAGGTTCTGGATCTCTTTGGAATTGACGGCGCCGGACTGCTTGATATACGAGACCACGTCCGCCTGAAGATTATTCACCTGCTCCTCGGCCAGACGAACGGCGTCCTTGACCAGGCGGTCGCGCATAAACGACAGCATGAGCACCGTCAGCAGCGTCAGTCCCGAAGCCAACGCCAGCAACATCGCCAGCCAGATAATGATGGTCTTGGTTTTAAGAGAAAGAGGCATGGGGGATAGCGCTCAATATTCAACATTCAATATTCAATATCCAAAGGCAAATGTCCAATGTCCAACAGGGAATGTCCAATGTCCAACAGGGAATGTCCAATGTCCAACAGGGAATGTCCAATGTCCAACTCCTATTAAAGCAGGGCGCAAGGAAGAGCCGGCTGCAAGCCGGCTAATATCTGCCGTTTTGCCGGACTAGACATTGTCATTTCTTTTTAGGCGGCAATGTCTCCATGATTCGATTGCGATCTTATCCGAAGCTGCGGGGCGGTTCAAGCCTGCGATTGACGATGCGCTCTTGCATGTTGCTTGCGGAGGGATTGCGGCTTTGGGGGGAGAGGGGGGAAGGCAAGAAGAGAGGGGGAATGCGCGAGAGGGCGGTTGAGTAGCGTGAATTGGTTAGCGTGCTGCGGCGGGCGGGGACGCCCGCGCTCCCAGGGAAAAATCCGTCTTGACGGGGCGCGCTTGCATCGGATGCAATCGCGGCATCATGCGTCGTCATGTTGATTCCGCGCGCCAAGGAACAAGACCATGCGCATTCTGCATTTGGACATTGACACGTTGCGCGCCGATCATCTGGGCTGCTACGGCTATCATCGCAACACGTCGCCCCATCTGGACTCTATCGCGGCGCAGGGGATACGATTCGATAAATGCTATTGCTCGGACGCGCCGTGCGCGCCGTCGCGCGCGGCGCTGATGTCGGGACGGTTCGGCATCCATACCGGCCTCGTCAATCACGGCGGACAATGCGCAGACATGCGCCTGGACGGCGCGCGGCGCGGCTTTCGCGACTGGCTGGCTCATAACAGCCTTCCCGCGCTCCTGCGCGAGATCGGCTTCAAAACCGTCTCGATCAGCCCCTTCGCCGAGCGCCACGGTCAATGGACCTTCTATGCCGGATTCAACGAAATGCACAACACTGGCGCGGGCGGCATGGAATCGGCCGAGGAGATCACGCCTACGGTGATGCAATGGATCGAGGCCAACGCTGCCTCGCAGGATTGGTATCTGCACGTCAACTATTGGGACCCGCATACGCCGTATCGCGCGCCGGCGGAATTCGGAAATCCGTTCGCGAACGATCCGCTGCCGGACTGGATTACGCCGGACGTGCTGGCCGCGCATCAGCAGATGGTCGGGCCGCATTGCGCGCGCGAGATCGCGATGTGGGACAACCGCGAAAATCCGAAGTATCCGCGTCATCCGGGTGAAGTGACCGACATGGCGAGTCTGAGGCGGCTGATAGACGGCTATGACTGCGGCGTGCGCTATGCCGACGCGCAGTGCGGCAAGATCCTCGAAGCCCTCGCGCGCAAAGGCGTTTCGGACGACCTTATGATCATTGTCTCATCCGATCACGGCGAGAACCTCGGCGAGTTGGGCATCTATTCCGAGCACGCTACCGCCGACGCGATCACGACGCGCATTCCTTTGATCATCCGCTGGCCAGAAAATCCAAGAACGGGAAAGACCGGCGCGCAGGCGAAGATCGCGCGGGCGCGGGCGCCTTTGGTAGACATCGGGCTGCACTATCAACTCGATCTTGCGCCAACGCTGACCGAACTCTTCGGGCGCGAACCCAAGCCGCGCTGGGACGGGCGCTCCTACGCGCCGGCGATCCTGGGAGTCTGTCGGAGAACGGCGTATCTCCCCCATGAAAACGCCCAAAGACCGGCGCTTTTCACGGGGGAGATACCTCAGACAACCCAGTTCTCCGACAGCCTCCTGGAAGGGCGGGATTGCGGACGCGAGTATCTGGTCGTCAGCCAGTGCGCGCACGTCTGCCAGCGCGCCGTCCGGTTCGGCGACTGGATGTATATCCGCACCTGGCACGACGGCTTTCATCTGTTCCCCAATGAAATGCTCTTTAACGTCGAGGAAGACCCGCACGAACAGCGCAACGAGGCCGAGATGCGCCCGGAAATATGCTGCCATGCCTCGCGCCTGCTCGACGGCTGGCATGACGAGATGATGAAATCCTCCGACAGCGAAGTGGACCCGCTCTGGACCGTAATGCGCGAAGGCGGTCCGATGCACGCAAACGGGCAGCTGGCGAAGTATTGTGAGTACCTGAAATCCACCGGCCGCGCCTGGGCCATCCCCGAACTCAAACGCCGCCATCCTCAAGAATTCCGCAAAGGTCTTTGACCACAAAGAACACAAAGAACGCAAAGAAATTTAGAATTGAAGTCAATCCTGTCTTTGTGCTCTTTGTGCTCCTTGTAGTAGATCAATGATCAGGGAAATAACATGAATTCCCAAATCGTTGGACCGGCGGTGGATTTCAGGACGTTCAGCCGCACTTGTTGCGCTTCGATGGGGGTGAATTTCAGGGTGTTGTTCTGGCCGATTTTGGCGCCTTGGGCGAAGGTTTTCCATTCGCCGTTTGATTGATATTGGAGTTCGAATTCCTGGATGCGGTCGTAGCCTTCGCTGAGGTAGGCGCGGGTGACTTTTTGCGGGGCGCCGAGGTCCACTTGCAGCCAGCCTTGCGTCGCGGCTTCGTCGGCTGCCCAGCGGGATGTTTCGGCGCCGTCGGTTGCGAGTTCGGGGGCGAAGTTCGGCTGGTTTTTATAGATGCTCGATGCGGTGGTTTTCTTTCCTGGCGTCAGCGCGCGGCAGGCGTCGGGGGGAAGCGTTGGGACGGAGACGCCGTCGCCGAAGGGGGGATGGCCCTTGCGTCCGCGGACGAAGACATGGAGGGCATTGCGCTTGCATTCGGGGACCAGCTCGTCCCACTTCAAGAGCGGCTGGATTTCGGCGACTGGATTTTCCGTCCGCAGGCGCATGGTGACGATCTGCTGCGGGCGGATGGGGAATTCGTAGCGCTGAGGGCCTGAGCCTAACGCGGGGGGGAGCGGCTTGGGGTTGGCGCCGGTGAGGTCGGTTAATGTGGCTTGTGTGTGGGGAAGCGCCAGCAAGATGCTGGCGGTCCCAGTGGCGCCCAGGCTTTCGGCCAGACGGATTTCGATGTCTGCGCCTTCGCGCCGAATGGCTTCGATGATGATGTTGTCGGAAGTCTGCGCGAACGAAACCGGCGCCGCCGGCTTGACGCCCGGGATCATCATTGGCGGACAGGAGTATTCCCATGCCATGCGCGGGATGTTCGCCTCGGCGAAGCCGCCGCCATGCGCCACGATCGCATATTCCAGGCGCTGTTTGGGCCGTCCACTCAGCCATGAATTAGGATAGCCGCGATACTTATCCACGGCGTTGAGGAGGAAGATGACCGGCATGCGCTCGGTGATCTCGCGTCCGCTCAGGCCGCGGTCGAGAATCGCCAGCCCGCCGCCGCCCGACATCTGGTAGTCCGACCAGCGCACCGCCGGGCAGATGCCTTTGGTCCAGCCGGGCAGAGCTGGATTCGGTTTGCTCCAGGCGCCGTGCGAAAAGCCGTAAGGAATTCCGCGCCGGATTTCCGTCACGTCTTCGGCAAGGGGAAATTCTGCAACCACGACGGTTTGATCGGGGATGTCTTCGAGTTCCGTTTCAAAATCAATGCGCGGATAGTCCTTATAGAAGCGAATCACCCGGCGCGCGGGCGTGTCTTTATAGAAGCGCGATTTGATCTCAACCGTCGTGGCCAGCGGACCTTCCGTCACCGCGATCTCCGGCTTGGTTTGACTGCTGTCAAAGAGGCGTGGGCGTTGTGCGCGCGGTTTTTGATGGTCGCCGCCGCCCTGGCCCTTCTCCGCCACGAGGACGTTGGCCGGTCCGCCGAGCATTTCGCGCCCGTCCTTCTTCAGCTTCAGACTCGTTAGCGCGCCCGTGGCGGGGTCAATCTTCGCAAGGTAGTGTTCCGTAGTGATCGTTTCGGGCAGGGCTGTTTTGCGGGGCGGGGCGGGGGCTTTGCGGGAGAGATCCATCGCGGCCATGCCCATTGGGGGGAGCGAGATTCGGCAGAGCGTCTGCGCGCCTTGCTCCGCTGGCGCTTCGCTGACGGCGCCGGCGATGCTTGCGCCTGACGGCAGTGTGATCATGATTGGATCGTTGCGCTGCCAGTTGAGGGAGTTGAAGAAGCCGATGCCTTCTCCTTTGCCCTGCGCGGCGCGCATGGCTTGCGCCAGGGTTCCGGTGGCGATGGTCTCGACTGTCTCAAAGCGGTCGCGCGCGTCCCAGGACCAGGGGTGCTCGAAGACCATGCCGCCGGCCGCGCCCCACAGCGTGTTGCGGTCCATGTTCAACAGCATCAGCAGCCAGGCGTGATAGAGCGATTGGACCGGGTACTCGGCGCCTTTGGTCAGGTTCGCGATCGTGGCCGCCATCTCGGCCGCCTGCAGTTCCTGCTCGGCGCGGCGATACCACGTCTTGACGCGCGGACTCTGAATCCAGAAGGCGTCGAAGAAAAAGCGCGTGCCGCCCTTCATCACGGGCAGCGCCGCCGGATTGGATTTGATGGCCGGCGCGATGGCGTCCAGTATCGCGCTCAGGCCCGTGAACTTCATCTCCATATTGGGAACGGTCTGTTTCCATTGCCGGATGAGTTCGGAGGGATACGACTTGCACACCGGCGCCACTGCGTAGTCGCCCGAGCCGCCCAGGATGACCACCGGCGTTCCTTCGAGGGCGCGCGCCGCCGCTCCGCCGCTGCCGTTGCTGAAAGAAAACTTGTCGCGCTCGGCGTCGTTCAGCGGCGTCCACGCCATGCGGCGCCGAACGTCCTGCGTCAGTTTTTTCATCGCAGCGCCGTCCAGCGGCGTGGGTGATTTGAAAACGTTTCCCCAATCGCTGTAGTGGCCCGGCGAAAGCGTCAGCGCGCGTGTGCCATCGGGCGATTCGGCCCAAAAGATACTGCTGCCCGTCGGGTTGCCGCGCGTGAAGACCAATGCGTCCAGACCCAGACCCGCCGTGATCTGCGCCATCTGTTCGTGCGTTCCGCAAACGTCAATCGCCCATAAGATTCGCGGGCGCGCGCCCATGACTTTCGTCTGCCAGCGCAGCCCTTCCACGCCCTGCTTGACCAGCGCCTCACCGCCCGACAGATTGATCGTGGGTTCGAGGAAGAAGGCGTTGACCAGCTCGACGCGCCGTTCCTGGATGCGCTGTTTGAGCTCGGCCACGCGCTCCGGCTCGAACTCCATGATCGCCATGATGTTGTTGATCTCGGACAGCGCAAAGGCGTAGTTCGGATCGTCGCGCACGCGGTCCAGGTGATCGAGATACGAATAGGCGCAATAATTGCGCTCCGTTGAAAAATTGGTGAGCCAGCCGCAGCTGGCCGGATGAAAATTCGGGACCACATACACCGTCCCCTTCATATCCTGAAAGGAAGCGCTGGATGAGGTCGCTTTTTCCTGAGCCTTGTAGGCTTCATACTTTTCCGCCGGAATCAGCCGCAGCCATACGAGGTTCATCACCGCCGTTCCCGGCTTTGTTGAAGGCGTGACAGAGACCGTCAATTTGCCAGGCTGGGCCAGAGTGACGGCGCCGATTTTTGCCGTCTCATGATCATACCACGAGCCGGTATCCTTTGCGAATTTTTGTTTGATCGTCTGATCAGCGACCTTCACCTCGATGGCGCTGCCTTTGGAATCCGCCGCCACCGAATACTTCAGTTCGATGGCATACTCACCGGCCTGCGCCGGTTCGCACTCCCACGAAAGCCAGTCCTTGGCGTTCGTCCAATAGCAGATGTTTCCGATCCCCTCCAAGACCATGAATCGGGCCACGGTTCCATGAATTTTGGCGTCCTTGCCAGACAGCTCAATGACGCCATCAGCGCGCGGCCGGATCACCGAGGCGGCGACGGAACTTTGAGTGGCCGGCTGCGCGCCCACCCAGCCAACGGCGTTCATTATCAGGATCATACATGAAAACCTGAATATCCTGGCAAATCCTGTGCGTGTCATTGGCGCCTCCCTTTCGGTCAAAGCATTGAGTTAGATAGCTATGGCTTTGAGTGGAATGTCAAGGATAAATCCAGCAAATTGAATCACAAGATGACCGGGCGAATGGTAAAACGAGCCATTTTGCAGTATTTTAGGCTTGCAATAGCGGAGGCAAATAAAGGAAACTTCAGTTTGTAAAACGATTAGAGCGATTATCATAGAGTCTTGGCCCGCGAGGTGTTGTCATGAGACTAGGAAATCGTCTGGCAAGCAACCCAGCAATATGGCTATATGGCGCTTTGCTAGTGGTTTGGGGTTGCATGGGGACCAGTAATTCGTCTGCTCAAACGCCAACTCCATTTCCGACGCCGCATGCGACTCCTTCAGCAACGCCGTATCCAACACCGCATGCGACTCCTTCGCCGTCGCCGTATCCAACACCGCATGCCACTCCTTCGTCATCGCCGTATCCAACGCCGAATGCCACTCCTTCATCGTCACCGTATCCAACGCCGTATGCCTCTCCTTCGTCATCGCCGTATCCAACGCCGCATGCCTCTGCTTCGCCGTCGCCGCACCCAACGCCGTATGCCTCTCCTTCGCCGTCGCCTTACCCCACGCCGCATGCCTCTGCCTCGCCTTCGCCTCACCCAACGCCTGGGCCAACTGCCACGCCTACTCCGTCGCTAATTCCTTATAATTTAGAGCCGTCCCTTGGCGCCTACGATGTCCCGCTGACGCCAATGCTGCGAGCATCGGATCTACGTTCCGCCGATGCGTCAAATATCCATACTTCTTCCCGTTGGTGGATCGAGGGTTCTGATGGGACGACATGGTCCCTCACCGTCACGGATCCCGAGCCATTGACTGAAATCACAATCCCTCCCGGAGTCTTGGATTATGGCTATACCTATTATTGGAGCGTGCAATATTTTTTCTCAAAGACCGGGTGGACGGATTGGTCATTCTTCTCCTGGTTTGACACGCAAGGCCTTCCCGAACTCACGCCCATTAATATCGAGCCGCCCAATTACGCCGCCGATGTTTCGCTGACGCCGATATTGCGCGCATCGGATGTGCAGACCACGGATGTGTTCAATATCCATGACTATTCGGATTGGGCAGTCAGGGAATGGATTCCTTGGATTGGGCTTAACTATGTCTGGGAGGAAAATTATTCGGATTATCTGACCACAAACTCTGTGCCGGAAGGCCAATTGAAGAATGGCAGGATATATGCTTGGCGCGCAAGGTATCATTTTACGAACACGGCGCGGACCAGCTGGTCCAAATGGACTTTCTTTTATACGACGCCCACGGCGACGGAGTTCCGCCCTGTTAATCTCGAGCCTGCCGATTCGCTTGCCAATGTTTCGCTGACGCCGATCCTGGGCGCGTGCGATTTGCGTTCCACGGATGCGGAAAATATCCATGTCCAATCCTACTGGGAAGTCTATTGGGGCGATTGGAATAGAGATGATACTTACAGGGTCCTCAACCTCGTATCGAGCGACACATTGACAACGGTTTGCGTGCCGCCTAATGCCTTGGTCAATAGCGGGCTGTATGCCTGGCACGTCAGCTATTGCTTCTCAAAAACCGGCTGGACTCCCTTTTCCGACTGGACTTACTTTGGTACCATCGCTCCCCAAGGCCCGACGCCGACGCCAGGGCCTTCGCCCACGCCGATTCCAACCGTTACCGGCATCCCCATGCCGACGCCGACGCCTTTTCCCGTGAATCTTTCTCCCGCCAATGGCGAAACAAGCGTTTCTTTGACGCCGACATTGATGATATCTCGATTCCGTTCGGATATGCCGTTTGATATTCTCGTTTTTTGCGAATATCAGATGCGGGTGGAAAGCAGCGCGCCGGATTATTCGAATTGCGTTCTCGATTGGGGAACTTATATGTTTAACGATTCCACGACGTTCGAGATTGACGAGTATATGCTGTTGCTGAATTATGGCGTCACCTATGCCTGGCGCGCGTGCTATTATTCCCAGTTTGGCTACTATTCCGACTGGTCCCAGGAAACCTTCTTCACGACAGTTCTTTCCTCCGGAACGGTGAATCATGCGCCGGCTCCGCCGTCGAACCTGTCGCCGGAGCCGGGTGCTTTAGGCGTCGCCGATGGCCCCAGGTTCATGGCGTCGCCTTTTGCCGATCCGGACGCCGGCGATTTCATGACCGCCAGCCACTGGAGGATTCGCGCCGCCAGCGCAAGCTACGCGACGCCCGCGTATGATTCGAGCTCGACGGCAGCGGCCTCCCGCATGCACAAGGTTCCGGACGGCGCTTTGCAGAACGGCGCCGCCTACTACTGGCAAGTCCGCTACAGCGATTCGTATGGCGCCTGGAGTTCATGGTCCGAAGAGACATCGTTCACTGTGGTGGGGGCCAATTCGCTGCCGTCTCCGCAGGGATTGCGGGCCGCCGCCGGCGCCCGCTCGGTGTGGCTGACGTGGCTCTTGAATCCGGATTTCCGGATCAAGGGATATAATCTGTATCGCTCGGATTCGCTCAGCGGCGACTTTGATCTGATCACCAGCCAGCCCATCAAAGGGATTGAATATCTGGACCGGAATCTGTCTCCAGGCCAGACCTACTATTATTGCATCACGTCCGTAAGCGATGAGGACGAGAGCGATCTGTCGGAACCCATGGAAGCCCTCGTCGGCGCCTCGCGCGTTTTCATGTCGGACATCCGCGGCATGCCCGGCACGACCATTTCGCAACGGATCACCATTGACAATCCCAATGAGATCAGCAACGAAGGTCTCCAAGTTAATATCAATTACGACTCTGCCATGTTGGCGCCGGTTGCCGTCCGCAAGACAACCTTGACGCAGTCGTTTGGCCTTCAGAGCAATCTGGCGGTGGCCAGCGGCACGCTGCGAATTGCGGGCCTGATGGCCCAGCCCACTCAGATCACAGGCGAAGGCAATATCCTGGAAGTGCAATATGCGGTCAACAGCGCCGCCGCGCCCTGGAGCCGCTCATCCCTGGCGTTCGATCTGGTGGAATTGGTGGACGTCTTTACGAACTCCGTGGATATAGATTATACCAGCACGGCGGTAATGACCGTGGCGGCGTCATTATTGTGCGGAGACTTGAGCGGCGACGGCAAAGTCACCATCAAAGACGCCGTCGTGCTGCGAAAGATCGTCGTGGGTGAAATCACTCCCACCGATCAGCAGCGCGATAGCGGCGATATGAACGGCGATCACCTGCTCGACTCGGCGGATCTGGTCCTGCTGCTGCGCAAGATCGTCTTCGGCGACGCCGTGGCCTATGCCCCGTCGCTGTCCGCGCGCGACGCGCGGCTGGGCGACGCGGCCACGTCTCACGTCCTGCGCTGGGGCGCTCAAACCGTCGTTGAAAGCACGATCACGATCCCGATTATTCTGGATAATATGGATGGCGTGGCGGGCATTGACATTGCTCTCAATTTCAATCCTGCGCTTTTGGAGCTGGGCGCCGTGGAAGCGGGAGAGATCATTCCGGAGACCAGTTCCTGGCGCGTGTATATTGAAAACGGCCAGGGGCGCATCGTGGCGGCCGATACAGCGGCCTTGAGCGGCATAGGGGGAACGGTGGCCGTCCTGCATTTCGCGTCCAAGGGCGCCTGGAGTCAAACGGCGGTCAGCGTGGCCAGGTTCAAGATTAGCGACATCAACGGCATTAATTTGGCGCGCACGCAGCAGGTCGGCGCCGAGGACGCCCTGCTTGTAAATTCCGCCAGCGGGCTATCCGCGATGGTGGATTTTCTGCTGGGCAAGGGCGGCCCGCAACCCGCTGACGCCAACGGCGACGGAGTCATTGACGCCGCCGACATCATCTATCTGCGCAACCGGTGATCCCGTCCCAGAAGTGGCAAGAGGCATCCTTGCCCGTGAGAGTCTTGCTCTGCGAGGTGGCGCCATGAAGCCCGAAAAACGTCCGGCAAGCATCCCAGCAATATGGTTATTTAGCGCTTTACTGATGGTTTGGGGATGCATTGGCGCCGCCAATTCATCGGCTCAATCGCCGACGCCGCAGCCAACTCCAACGGCCAGCCCGACGGCCAGCCCCAGCCCGCCGCCGATGCCGATATATTCATTTGCCTTCAGAAACTTGCGCCCGTTCCTTGGCGCCTATGATGTCCCGCTGACGACGACGTTGCGCGCTTCGGAAATGATTCCTTTCGATCCGGAGGACGTTCATCTCTATTCCCGCTGGCACATTTGGGATCCGCGCCTGAATGGGATATCCTGGTACTATACCACCACGTTGTCCGAGCCTTTGACCGAACTGGACGTTCCGCCCGGCGTCCTGGAATATGGCTATCTCTATGAATGGAATGTGCAATACTACTTATCAAAGACGGGTTGGACCGACTGGGATTTCCCGTTTATTTTTATCACCCAAGGCGATCCCGGACTCACGCCCGTGACTCTGGCGCCTGTGAATTTCGACTCCGTTGCTTCGCTGACGCCGATTCTGTCCGCCTCGGATACCCGATCCACGGACGTGGCCAATATCCATGACTTTTCCGAGTGGGCAATCTGCCAAGGCTATCACTCATTGGGAGTGGCTGGAACCATTCTCAGCGTCTGGCACACTTTATCCTATGATTATCTGACCACGATTTCCGTGCCCGACGGCATATTGAGAAGCGGCAGAGCTTATGCCTGGAATGTGGGATATCATTTCAAGAATGGAACGGGGCACAACTTCTCGAAGTTTGCCTACTTCTATACGCCACCCAGCCCGTCCGATTTCCGCCCCATCAACCTCGAGCCATTCGATGCGTCCGGCGATGTCCCGCTGACGCCCATATTGCGCGCGCATGATTTACGTTCCACGGATGCGCAAAATACTCATGTCCAGTCCTATTGGGAAGTATATAAGAGCGAGTGGGACAATAGCGCCACCAGAGTTTTCTGTCTCGCGTCCAGCGACTCTCTGACGACGGTTGGCGTGCCGTCTCATGTGTTGGACTATGATGGGCAGTATGCCTGGCACGTCAGCTATCGCTTTTCCAAAACCGGCTGGACTGTTTTTTCCGACTGGACCTACTTTGGAACCCAGTTGCCGGGCCCCACGCCGACGCCGGGGCCTACGCCCACGCCCAATCCGCCGGTCACCGGCATCGCCATGCCAACGCCCGCGTCCAAGCCCGTTAATCTTGCGCCTGTCAATGGCGCGGGGGGCGGCTCATTGACGCCGGCATTCAAGATATCCCAATTCCGTTCGAACAATCCCTTTGATTTTCTCACCGGCTGCGACTATCAGATTCGCGTGGTGGGCAGTCCGCCGGACTATTCAAATTGCGTCTTCGACGGCGCCAATTTGGATTTGAATTTTACGACGTTTCAGATTGAGGAAGGCTATTTGAACTTTGGCGTCACTTATGCCTGGCATGCGCGATTCAGCACCTCGCTAAACTATATAGGTCTGGACTGGTCGGATGAAACCACCTTCACAACGACGCTTTCATCCGGCACCGTGAATCATCTTCCGGCGCCGCCGTCGAATCAATCGCCCGCGTCCGGTTCGTCCGGCGTTTCCGACGGCCCCGTCCTCATGGCGTCTCCGTATTATGATCAGGACGCCGGCGATTTGATGGCCGCCAGCCACTGGCAAATTCGCTCAGCGCCGGGAAACTACCTGGCGCATGTTTATGATTCCGGCGAAGCGGCGGCGGCCTCCAGCATGAGGAAAATCCCAGACCACCTTCTGGAGAATGACGCTTCGTATTACTGGCACGTTCGCTATTGCGATTCCTATGGCGCCTGGGGGCCATGGTCCGAAGAGACTTCCTTCACCGTCGCTGTAGTCGGCGCGCTGCCGGCGCCGCAGGGGTTGCGCGCTGCCGCCGGCGCCCGATCCGCGTGGCTCAAGTGGCTTTTGAGTCCGGATTTCCGCGTCAAGGGATACAATCTCTACCGCTCGGAAACAGAAAAAGGCGCCTACGACCTGATTACAACCAATCCAGTCAAGGGCGATGAGTATCTGGATCGCAACCTGACTCCCGGCGTAACTTATTTCTATCGCATCACGTCCACAGGCGATGCGGCAGAGAGCGATCCGTCGGAACCGGAGGCGGCCCTTGTGGGCGCCTCGCGTATTTTCATGACGGATATTCGCGGCATTCCCGGCGCGACCATTTCGCAGTTGATCACCATTGACAATCCCAATGAGATCAGCAGCGAGCAGCTGCTGATCAATCTGAATTACGACCCGGCGATGCTGACGCCGGTCGCCATTAATCCGACCGCCCTGACCAAGGCATTCGACCTTCAAAGCAACATAAGCGAGGCGACCGGCACGCTCCGGATCGCCGGCCAGGGCAGTCCCGCGCAGATCACCGGCGAAGGCAATGTCCTGGAGGTGCGATATCAGGTAAATAGCGCCGCCACGCCCTGGAGCCGCTCCTCCCTAGCGTTCGAACTGGTGGAATTGAAGGACGTCTTCTCGAATACCGTGGAAATGGATTATTCCAGCACGGCGGCAATGACCGTCGCGGCGTCGTTCTTGTCCGGAGACCTGAGCGGCGACGGCAAGGTCACCATCAAAGACGCCGTCGTGTTGCGAAAGATCGTCGTGGGCGAACTCAGTCCCACCGATCAGCAGCGCGAGAGCGGCGACATGAACGGCGATCACCTGCTCGACTCGGCGGATATGGTTCTGCTGCTGCGCAAAATCGTTTTCGGCGATGCCGTTGCCAGCCCCCCGCCGCTGCCGGCGCGCGATACGCGGCTGGGCGACGCGGCCCCATCTTATGTTTTGCGCTGGGGCGCCCAGACCGTCACGGGCAGCACGATCACCATCCCGATTATTCTGGATAATGTGGATGGCGTGACGGGCATTGATATCGCCCTGAACTTCAATCCCGCTCTCTTGGAGTTGGGCGCTGTGGAAGCGGGAGCGATCATTCCGGGCGCCAGCTCCTGGCAGGTTTATATCGAAAACGGCCAGGCGCGCATCGTGGCGGCCGGCTCTGCGGTTTTAAGCGGCGCAGGGGGAACGGTGGCTGTTTTGCATTTCACGCTCAAGGGCGTATGGAGTCAAACGCCGGTGACCGTAGCCAGGTTCAAGGTCAGCGATGTCAACGGCATCAATCTGGCGCGCACGTGGCAGGTGGGCGCCGTGGACGTCCTGCTTGTAAATCCCGCCGGCGCGTTGTCCGCGATGGCGGATTTTCTGCTGGGCAAGAGCGGCCTGCAACCCGGCGACGCCAACGGCGACGGAGTCATTGACGCCGCCGATATCATTTATCTGCGTAATCGGTGACATGTTGGAACGCAGGCGATTCATTTTCTCGCCGGCGAGAGTTGGAGGATTTTCATGAAGTCAAACTGCGTGACAGTCAGAATCGGGATTGCTCTGTTCTTTATCTGGAGCTGGATCGGGATTCGCGCATCATTGGCTCAAACGCCAACTCCGTTTCCAACGCCCTATCCATCGCCAACGCCAACCAGCTATCCCACCCCCAGTTCATCTCCGACGCCAACAATGCTGCCTACTGCGACACCCATGCCCACGCCCGTACTGCGTCCGGTTAACCTGGATCCTGATGATTGGGCCGCCGATGTTCCGCTAACGGTGACGTTGTATGCTTCGGATGTGAATTCAGCGGATCCGGAGAACACACACGATTCATCGCGCTGGCAGATTGCGCGGCGTGACAAATTCACCCTGGCCTGGGCGGTGGTTTTCGACTATCCGACGAGTCTCGCATTGGTGGATTTCATGATTCCTGACGGCGTCCTGGATTATGGCTATTCGTATTCATGGACCGTGCAATATTGCTTCAATAAGACCGGCTGGACCGACTGGTCGGCGCCAACCCATTTCGATACGCCGGACATTTCCGGATTCATACCGGCCAATCTGGAGCCGCCCGATTGGAGCTATGATATTCCGCTGACTCCGACTCTGGTCGCCGCGGAATTGACTTCCACGGATCTGGAGAACACTCATTGCGCCACTCTCTGGACGGTCGCGCGGCGGGACTATTCGACTTGGCGATATATTTGGTTCTTCGAAACTCTGACGACGGACTCATTGACGTCATTCACGCTTCCTGCCGGCGTTTTGGAATATGGCCATTCCTATGCCTGGAGCGTGCGATACAAATTCACAAAGACCGGCTGGACCGGGCGTTCGTATGACAGCCACTTTGACGCGCTGGGCATTCCCGGATTTCTTCCCATCAATTTGGAGCCGCCCAACTTTGCCGCCGACATTCCGCTTGCGCCGTTGCTGCGAGCGGCGGACCCGAGTTCCACGCAAGGAGGGGTCACGCATATCTTCTCCGACTGGGAAATCCATGAATGGATTCCGCGATATGGATTCGAGCTGGTCTGGGATATCGAATCGAACGAATTTATTACGAGTGTCACGGCGCCGGCCGATACCTTGAAGAACGGCAGGATTTATGCCTGGCGCGTCAGATATCTTTTCATGGAAACCGGCTGGACTGGTTTTTCCGACTGGACTTACTTTTATACCCAGCCGGCCGGCGATGAGTTCCGTCCCATGAATGTCGAGCCGCTCAATGAGGCCATTGATATTCCGCTGACGCCGACGTTGCGCGCGTCCGATCTGCGCTCGACGGACTCGGGCAATGCGCACCTCTCTTCCTATTGGGAGATTTATCGCTCTCTGGCGCCGGATGCGATCAAGGTCTTCAGCTTCATGACCAGTGACTCCTTAACCTCGGTCTCGCTGCCGGCTCACGTATTGGCCGGCGGCGAATACTATGCTTGGCGCGTCAGCTATCGCTTTTCCAGTACCGGCTGGACCTGCTTTTCGGATTGGAGCTACTTTCGCACCCAGCCGAGCGCAGGCCCCACGCCCACGCCCCAACCGACGCCGACACCGGGTCCAACGATCACCGGCATTCCCAGGCCAACGCCGCTGGCAAGGCCCGTCAATCTCATGCCCGCCAACGGCGCAACGGACGTTTCATTGACGCCCACACTGGCAGTGTCTCCATTCCATACGGACATACCCTTCAATGACCTGAGCGGTTGCGGGTTTCAGATACGCGTGGAGAGCAGCGCGCCGGATTATTCGGATACGCGGTTTTGCGGCGAAATTTATTCCGACAACGCCTCGACGACGATGACGCTTGATCCGGGCTATTTGGATTATGGCGTCACCTATGCCTGGCACGCGTGTTACATAACGCGGGCCAATTGGGTCTCCGACTGGTCTCTGGAAACCACGTTTACGACGGAGCTGTCGTCCGCCACGGTGAACCATGCGCCTTCGCAGCCTGTAAATCTATCGCCTCTGCCAGGCGCAATCGGTGTCTGCAATACTCCGCAGCTCGCGGCCTCCGCCTTCCACGATCCGGACGTCAGCGATTTCAAGATGAGCGCCAGCCAATGGCAGATTCGCGCCACGACCGGCACATACAGCGCGCCCGTTTATGATTCAGGTCCGGCCGAAGCGGCCTCAAGCAGCCATAAAATTCCGGAGGGCCGCTTGCTGAATGGCGCCGGCTATTATTGGCAGGTTCGATACAGCGATTCGCATGGCGCCTGGAGCGAATGGTCCGCGGAAACATCCTTCACCATCGCGCTGGCTGGTTCGCTGCCCGCGCCGCAAGGATTGCGTGCCGCCGCCGGCGCCCGCTCGGCGTGGTTGACGTGGCTATTGAGTTCGGATTTCCGCGTCAGGGGATACCATCTTTATCGCGCAACCGCAGCCGAGGGCGCCTTCGATCTGATTACAACCCAGCCGATCAAGGACGTCGAATATCTGGACCGCAACCTGACGCCGGGCCAGATATACTATTATTGCATCGCGTCCGTAAGCGATGAAGGGGAAAGCAATCTTTCGGCGCCGGTAGAAGCCCTGATCGGCGCTTCGCGCGTCTTCATGTCGGACATCCGCGGCATGCCGGGCACAACCATTTCGCAGAGGATCACCATTGACAACCCCAATGAGATTGGCAACGAGGGATTGGAAATTGATCTCAATTACGATCCAACGAAGCTGACGCCGGTGGCCATACGCAAAACCGCCCTGACTCAGGCTTTTGGCCTTCAAAGCAACCTGAGCCTGGCCAACGGCGCGCTCCGGATTGCAGGTTTCATGGCCACTCCGGTTCAGATCACGGGCGAAGGCAACATCTTGGAAGTGCTTTATGAAGTCAATTCCGGCGCCACTGCCTGGAGCCGGTCGTCCCTGGCGTTCGATCTTGTGGAATTAGTGGACATCTACACGAACACCGTGGATATTGACTATGCCAGTACGGCCGCGATGACCGTGGCCGCGTCCAGTCTTTCAGGAGACCTCAGCGGCGACGGCAAAGTGACCATCAAAGACGCCATCTTGCTGCGCAAGATGATCGTGGACGAAATCAGTCCCACCGATCAGCAACGGGAAAGCGGCGACCTCAACGGCGATCGTCTGCTCGATTCGGCGGATTTGGTGTTGCTGCTGCGGAGAATTATCATGGGATCCGACGCAGGCTATCCTCAAGCGCCGCCTGTGGGCGGCGCGCGGTTGGGCGATGGACCGACGTCGCATCTTTTGCGTTGGGGCGCTCAGTCCGTCGCGGGCGCCCTGATCACGCTTCCGCTGATTCTGGATAATCTGGACGGTGTGGCGGGCTTGGACATCGCGCTCAACTTCAACCCCTCTTTGTTGACGCTGACGGCTGTGGATGCGGGCGCAAGCATCCCGCTTACCGGTTCCTGGCGCGTCTTTATCGAAAATGGCCAGGCGCGCATCGTCGCCGCCGATATGGCGGCCATGAGCGGCGCGGGGGGAACTGTAGCCGTCCTTCATTTTACAGCTCAAGGCTCGTGGAGTCAAACGCCGGTAACGGTGGCCAAACTAAAACTCAGCGACGTCAACGGCATCAATCTGGCGCGCACCCGGCAAATTAGCGCCCGGGACGCCACGCTTGTGAATTCAACCGGCAGTTTGTCCGCCCTGGTGGATTACCTGCTTGGCAAAAGCGGCTCGCAGCCCGGCGACGCCAACGGCGACGGACGCCTGAACGCCGCCGACATCATCTATTTGCGCAATCGGTGATTCGGCGCCCAAAGCGGCGCCGGAATCATTGCCGGCGCCACTTCTGGTTGCGATAGGCGGGCGCGCCTCGCGGCATAGCTGCTTATGATGTACAAGACCGTTGTTGCTGGGAGAAGAAAAGAAGGATCTATCCGGTTTGGCGCCGAATGGTAGGCCGTCCCGCTCAGTCGGGCGGCCACAGCGTGCCAAGGCCGCCCGGCGGAGCGGGACGGCCTACCATCCGCCGCCAGCTTTGATGAATGAGCTGTGTCGGTTCTGAAGCTTGGCGCTCAGCTAAAAGCTGGAACATGCCCAGCTCCTGATGTGTGCGATTTGGATCCCTCAAGGAAATTTGACTGGAACCGCCCTGCAAGGGGTGTTATGCCCTTGCGGAGCAATCAAATGGGAAGTCTGAAATTTGAGAAAGGAACGATGGCCAAATGAGAACGATTAAATGCAAACCGACATGGGCGGCAATGTGGATGGGAGCGCTGATGCTGGCGGGCGCCGGGGTTTATGCCGCCGAAACAGGATGGACGGAGAACTTGGAAGCGGCCAAGCAGCAGGCGGCCAAAGAGGGCAAAGACCTTCTGATGGATTTTACCGGTTCGGACTGGTGCGGCTATTGCATCAAGCTGGACAAGGAAGTCTTCAGCACGGACGAATTCAAGAAAGCAGCGCCGAAAAACTTCATCCTGGTCAAATTGGATTTTCCGAACGACCGATCGAAAATGAGCAAGGAAACCCAGGTTCAAAATGCGCGGCTTCGGAAAGAATATGGCGTTTCCGGGTATCCAACGATCTACCTGGCCGACGCCACGGGAGTCCCTTACGGCGTGCTGGGCGGCTATGGAGGCGAGGGGGCGGCCAAATGGCTTGAGAGCCTGGCCGCGCAACAAAAAAAGAAAGCGCAAAAGGAGGAGGGATGGAAAAAGGCGAATGATCCTGCGCTTGCCGGCATAGCCAAGGCCAAGGCGCTCGATGTTTTCCTTTCGGGACTCGATGAGGAAATCGCCAAGAATTTCCATGGCAAGACGATTGACCAGATCATCGAGCTCGACGCAAAGAATGAAGCGGGACTGAAGGTCAAATACGAGCTTGCCAAACGCCTGGACGACGCGCGCAATACCATGCAGGAAGAAAAGTTCGACCAGGCGATGGAGCAGCTGGATAAGATCCTGAGCGACTTGAAACCCAAAGGCGAAAAGGCGCAGGAAATTTATCTGACCAAGGCCGAGCTCTCTTTTCGACTGAAAAACAGTGAGGGTGAGCTGAAAAACCTGAAGCTGGCGCTCGATGCCGCGCCCAAGAGCGAAATGGCCGAGCAGATCAAGATGCTCCTGAAACGCGCCGAAACCAAAGCCGAAGAAGCAAAGAAGGCCGGCGCCAAGACCGAAAAACCGGCCAAGCAACCGGAAAAGCCTGGGAAGATGGAGAAATAATAGAATCACCATAGGCTCTTATCCAACGATGAACGACAACATGTTGTCGTTCGCGGCGAACTGGAAAAAATCATCTGTGACGATCCGCCCGATCCGCATAATCCGCGTTCCCTTCCAATTTGTCCTTTCGTTCTGGAACACGGATGGGGCGGATCGGGCGGATCATCATGGATTTTCAGAAGCAAGCGCAGGAGACATGATCATGCAATCCCAATCTCTGGCGCCGCATCGCGGCATATTTTCAATGGAACTTGAAAAATCCTAGCTTTTAGCGGCGCTGTGTGCCCATGTCGCGCGACAATTATCAGATTGACACCCCAAGTCATGTAGTCGCAATATGGAAACTCAATTTCCTAATTGAGTCTCAAAATGGAATCCGTCATTCGCTTTTTCAAACCGCCGAAAGGTAGTTTTTTTCTATTCGGCCCGCGCGGGACCGGCAAGTCCACATGGGCGCGGCAGGCCTGCCCCGACGCGCTCTGGATTGACCTTCTTGAGCCGGACGTGTTTCGCCGCTATAGCGCCCGGCCCGAGCGGCTGC
Organism: Candidatus Sumerlaeota bacterium; assembly: GCA_026398575.1. The sequence continues at coordinate 25,147 of JAPLSP010000021.1, forward strand.
GCGAAGCGGTTGAGGCCGCGCCGCGCGCCAAGACGATCGTGATTGACGAAATACAAAAAGCGCCCGCCTTGCTTGACGCCGTTCATGCATTGATCGAGGAGCGGCCTGCTCGCCGGTTTATACTGACCGGCTCCAGCGTGCGCAAACTAAAGCGCGCAGGTGTGGACCTTTGGGCGGGACGCGCCGTCGCGCGTTCATTGCATCCTTTCATGGCCGCCGAGTTGGGCGCCGCTTTCTCGCTCGAAAAGGCGCTTGCGCAAGGAATGATTCCCTTGGTCTGGGGAGCGCGCGATCCACTGGACACCCTGAAATCGTACGCCGCTTTGTATGTGCGCGAAGAGGTCATGATGGAAGGCCTGACGCGCAACGCGGGGGATTTTTCGCGCTTCCTCGAAGCCGTCAGCTTCTCGCATGGCGGCGTGCTCAACGCGGCGTCCGTCGCGCGCGAGTGTGAAGTTCAGCGCAAGACCGTCGAGAACTACCTCGGCATTCTGGAGGACCTGCTGCTGGCCTTTCGTCTGCCGGTCTTCACGCGCCGCGCCGTGCGCGCCGTGGCGGCGCATCCGAAGTTTTATCTCTGCGACGCGGGTCTCTTCCGCTCACTGCGTCCGTCCGGCCCGCTCGACCGCCCGTCGGAGATCGAAGGGCAGGCGCTGGAAGGATTGGTGGCGCAGCACCTGCGCGCATGGATCGCTTATAATGGTGAGCGTTCGAAACTTTACTATTGGCGTTCGCGCGCGGGAAGCGAAGTGGATTTCGTCGTTTATGGGCCAGACGGCTTTTGGGCCATCGAAGTGAAAAACACCGCGCGAATCCGTCCCGATGATCTGCGCTCGCTGCAGGCATTCAAGGAGGACTACCCTGAATGCAAAACAATACTTCTCTATCGCGGCAAGGAGCGGCTGAAGATTGATGATTGCGCCTACATTCCGTGCGAGCAGTTCATGCTCAGTCTAAAGCCGGGGCATTCAATTCTGTGATTCCTTGGCTCGTGGCCGGGAATTCATCTGCTTGCGAGGAGAAAGATACTATGGAAGGCATAAAAAATGCCATCTTGGCCGCCGCAGTCTTTGCCGCAGTAACTTCCTTATTTGGAGGCCCTATTTTGAGGAAGGCCATCTTTAAGTTGCAGCAATGCTCCGTTGACAAGATGGATGCCTTGTTCATTTCATTTATTGGTTTTTTCGTTACATACTGCATTTGCTTCTTTGCATTGGCTTATGTTTCGTCCAGGGAATTTGGGATAGACGCGCTATGTGTGGCATTCTCAGTGTTTGCTGGTTTCCTTCTCCAGAGCGCTGCAAATAAGCTCTATTTGGGGTATCTTAGAATTGCCAAAATCAGCTGGAAAACTGCTCTTTTCGCCAGTCTTTGCCAGAATGGCGCATTGATTGGTTTGTTGGCGGTTCTTTTGATATCCGTAGTGCTGCTACTCGGAAGCATGTTCAGGTTTTAGGAGTGATGAACTGCGGTGCAGACTGATCGTGCGATTCGGTTCTCGCGCGCAACACAGCCGTATGTCAGTTGCGGTGAAGAAGGGAACCAGCCACTGGCGTCTGCGCGCGCCGATCATGGCGCGCTGGCTGCGTGAAAAGGCGTGAGCCTTTGTTTTGGGATTGACTTCAGCGGGCTGCATCGAGAATAAGGTTCTCATGAAAATGAATCCACTGTTAGAATCCAAACGCGATGATATTCTTCGGATTGCCGCCGATCATGGAGCCCGGGAGGTTTGCGTATTTGGATCGTTCGCGCGAGGCGAAGAAAAGCCAGAGAGCGATATTGATTTCCTTGTGAAAGCCGGGGAGAAGACTTCCGCCTGGTTTCCTACAGGATTAATTATGGATTTGGAGGCGTTGCTCGGGCGGAAAGTGGACGTTGTAACGGAAGACAGTATCTATTGGCTCTTGCGCCACAGGATATTAAAAGAGGCGCGGCCCTTATGAAAGACTTTGCGGAATCTATTTCCAAAATCCTGCCCCCGTTGGACCAGTTAGAATCTGAAATTGCCAATGAATCATAGGTTCGCTTCGAGTGATTGCTTGCAATTTCCTTTGCAAGCCATGCCTTGACCTGCCGGTCAGAGCGTCCCTAAAATCCCGCGTTAAGTTTCATTGCTGATCACAGCTATCCAGTTTTTTCATAAGTCAATTCAGATCGCATAGTCTTGGCGATCATGAAAGATATTCCCAATGATTTCACCCAACCTCATCATCTACGGCGCGGCGGAGCATAATCTCAAGCATATCAACGTCGAGATTCCGCGTAATTCGTTTACGGTCGTTACGGGGCTGAGCGGCTCGGGGAAGTCGTCGCTGGCGTTTGATACGATCTACGCGGAGGGGCAGCGGCGGTACGTCGAGTCGCTGTCGGCGTATGCGCGGCAGTTTCTGGATCAGCTACAGAAGCCCAAGGTGGACCGCATCGAGGGGCTTAGTCCGGCGATTTCGATTGAGCAGAAATCGGTGAGCAAGAATCCGCGCTCGACGGTCGGGACGGTGACGGAAATATACGACTACCTGCGCGTGCTCTATGCCAACGTCGGGCGGCCGCATTGTCCGCATTGCAATCGCCTGCTCGAACGGCAGACGGTGCAGGACATCGTGGATACGCTCCTCGCGCTGCCCGAAGGGACGAAGGTTGTCGTCATGGCGCCGGTCGTGCGCGGGCGCAAGGGGACCTATGAGAAACTCTTCGAGCAGGCGCTCAAGGAAGGATTCGTGCGCGCGCGCGTGGATGGCGAGATTGTGGAACTCAGCGATCCGATCAAGTTGAAAAAGACCTTCAAGCACACGATCGAGATCGTCATTGACCGCCTGACCGTCAAGCCCGACATCGCCACGCGCCTGACCGATTCGGTGGAAGTCGCGCTGAAAAAAGCGGAAGGCTTGGTTTCAGTCCTAATTTTTCATGGTAGTGAAAAATCACAAGAGAAGACTTTCAGCGAGGCGATGGCGTGTCCGGAACACGGGCCGCAACTTCTCGAACAGACGCCGCGCATCTTCTCGTTCAACTCGCCCTACGGCGCCTGCCCGGCGTGCAACGGCCTCGGCACGAGCCAGGAGGTGGACATTGACCTGCTCATTCCCGATCCGAGTTTGAGCGTGCTCGAAGGCGCAGTCAATTTCTGGGGGGGGCTGGCGGACGGCGGCGACGCCGAAGACGCAAAGGGCTGGACCGCGCAGTTCATCCGTTCCGTGGCCGATCATTTCGAAATTGATCTGACGGTTCCGTTCAAGAGGCTGCCCAAGAAGCATCGCGAGATTCTGCTCTATGGTTCGGGCGATGTGAAAATTCCCGTCCGCTACAAAATGGGAACCGGCGCCGAATACGCCAACAAGCAAACGTGGGAAGGCGCCATTCCGCGCATCTATCGGATGCTCAAAGAGACCAACTCCGAGATGATGCGCGACTACTACATGAGCTGGTTCAACGACGCGCCCTGTCCGGCGTGCAAAGGCGCGCGCCTCAAACCCGAAGCGCTGGCGGTGACGGTCGGCGGCATGAACCTGTCGCAGTTCACGGCGCTGACGGTCAGCCGGGCGCGCGCGTTCGTCGAAGGCTTGAGCCTGACGCCGCGCGAACAGACCATCGCCACGCAGCCGCTCAAGGAAATCCGCGAACGCCTTTCCTTCCTCGAAAACGTCGGGCTCAATTATCT
>JAPLSP010000725.1 GCA_026398575.1 Candidatus Sumerlaeota bacterium
GCCACATTGCGATCTCCTTTGAAAATAGTGTGGAACTACCAACTGCATTTACGATAGATGAAGGGCGCTCGATATGCAACTGTTTTTTCGACTATTTGCATGGAAAATTCATCATTTTCTTAAGTCAACAGCATTGCGCCTGAAGGCGGGTGCAAAGAAGAGCCTGCTGAAGCAGGCTAAAACGAAAGGCAGGCAGATCATCAACGGGTAGATCATCAGCGGGTAGATCATCAACGGGCAGATCATCAGCGCACCTATTTGGCACAAGGATGGAAATGGAGGCTCACCGATGAAACGCCATTTCATTGCGAACGGCTGGATCTATGCCCTCTGCGTTGTGCTCGTTGCATGGCCTTCGTCATGCCTTTATATGCGCCGCGTGCAGCCGCTGAACCCGGATACCATCCGGCGATTTGGCAGCTTCATGGACGCTGAAATGGAACGGCGCTATGGCCCTACCATTGAAAAGGAATGGCTCGAACTGGTTCGCAAGAGCCCGATTGAAGCCCTCAATAAAGACTCCCGAATCGAGCGCCTGTTCTTGGGTCCTTCCGCATGGACGCCCGCGCTCGAAGCCGATATGGCCGCGATCGGGGCCGCCTACGGAAGCCTGTTTGATGACATCACGAGCCTCGCGCCTCGAGGCGTCTATTATATGCCTTATCATGAGAGAACGGAGAAAGAGATCAGCTCGCGGCCGGATGATGCTCCCTATATCAGGAATCCCAGAGACTACAATGTTTCTCCGGATAATCTCTTGAGAAGGACGGATTTCTTCCACCGATTGGAGGCCGCAAAACAAGCCCGGCGAGGTGATTGGGACGCTGCAATCCGAAGCTTGGAATCGGCAGGCAGGAACACGAACATGAATGAAATCTATGGGCTGTACCAAAACTTCGGAATGGGCTTGCGGCTTTATGAATCGTACGAGCGTCTCCTGGATTACAGCCCGCCTGATGGCGCTGTGCGCGCGATGCTAGCTTCACTGGCCCGGTTGCGCGGATCCAATCCCAAGATGGATGATTGTACCTCATGGGTCTCAGGCGTAGATGCTCTGGGTGAGACATTACAGTTGGACTGGGGCACAGGCAGGACGCGCTCCAATACCCCCTATCCCAACGCCGGAGGCCGGGAAAGCCGGTCCACAATACTTTTGAGTCTGGCGCCCAGTTTGGCGCTCGATGCCGGCCGCCTGAAGAACCCCCATCTGCGCGCCTGGGCGAAAAGGACAAACGATGGAGTGCGGCGCTCATTCACCGACAGTGGCATGAATGAAGGCTATGATTTTGTCACTTACGGGTATTGGAAAAGCGTGCAATGGACGAGTATTCCATGTTATTCCAAATGGATGCGAAAGGCCGCCGATAGCGAACCGGATTTCTTCCCGGAAGCGCTCAGCAAGAGCGCGCTGCCGCAGACCGCAGACCGCTGGACGCTGGCATTCCTTTGCTACCGTGACTATTATTTTAGCCTGCAAAATCAGTATGTCTCTTTTGACCTGCGAAGATACGCGACGAGGCAACGGCTGGGGGAGTTGAGCGCCGCCGCGTGGCTTTTTCGCAGCGAACATGGCAAATGGCCCAGTTCCATCGAGAATCTGATTCCCGCGTATCTGCCGCCGCTTCCCGAACTGACGCGTTCCGAATATGAAAAATACAGCGACGCTGCTCGCGCAAGCGAGCCCTATGCGCCCATCAAGATGGGCGAGGTGAATGCCGAAGGAACGCTTTGGTTCGAGTTCCTGCGCCAGAAACTCCTCTCGTTGGATTATGGTTGCGAAGACTCATTCAACAAATCCCTGCACGGCCTGGATGTGAATTGGAAATTAGAGGGACAGGGAATGACCAAGTTCAAAGAGCAGCCCGTGATCGCGCTGGCCTATGCGCAGGCATTCGCCGCCGAAAGCCGCTTGGTGGAAAGCGTGCAAGCCTGGATGCTGCCGGCCGGCGCCAGCGCCCAAATCTCCAGCGGGACAAAGACAAGCGAAACAGGATGGATTCCGCTCGATCCGGACTATGCGCGCCGAGTCACGGACGAAAGCGACGCGCTGGAGTGGGCTTCCACTTCGTACAACAATGGCGGCTCGAAACAGGACTTGCAGCCGCCAGACAAGCGCGATACGAACCGCCCCACGCTGAAACAACGAACCATCGAACCGCCGGCGGCGGTGCGCATCACCGCCAGGCTGCGGCCCGCGCCTGAAAAACTTTTTGTGATTTGGTCGGCGGGACCAGATGGCGTGGACAACGGCGCCCGCATCATCTACAGTCGCTCCAATGGACTGAAGAGCGCCGGCGATATCGTCGTCTTTCCGGAATCGTTTCAAAAATAGGAATCCTCCGAGATGAGTCTTATCCACCGCGACGGCGGCTTCGGGAAGGAATGGCGCGCCGGACTGAAGTCCCTATGGCCCATCGCGGTGGTGATGATCCTCGTCATTACATTCGCCGTCGGATATCTCCGGTCTAATGCTTCTATTGAATCTTTCTGGTTATTGGCAATGATGATTGCTTTTGCCTGCCCGGTGTCGCTGCTTGGGTTGGGATTTTTTGACAAAGAAGATTTCCATCCGGCTGGGGCGTTTCGTTCCAGTCCGCCTGCGATTCGCCGGAGTATCCTCGGGGAGAAGCTGGCCGCGCTGGGCGCGCAATGGGCGGCCTTGGCGGTTCTTTATATCATTATCTGCGCGCTTCTTCCGCCTTTGTGGAATCGTCGTTGGCCTCCCATGCTGAGTGAAAACGCGCCGCTGGCCGCGCAGTGGGGGGGCGCCAAAATTATTTACATCTCTCTTTGCGCCGGCATGGTGTCAACGGCATTGATCGTGGCGTTTTCCCTTCTCATGCGTCTTGCGCTGTTCGCAGGAGCGTTTGGTTTGATCGCCTGGGTGTTTTGCGCCAAATACATTTCCGCATCCGCTTTCGGGGCCAATATCCCGATAATGGCGCCAGCCTGGGATGGCGCCGTCAGATGGTTTTGTTTCGAGTCAATTGCGCTGAGCGCGGCGCTTGTTGGGTGGGTGTTCTTTGCCGCCTGCCATACGCGCTTGATGGAGAGGGGCGCATGGCTGCGGGCATATTTGGCGATATTGTTTGGCGCCATCGTGATCGAGATGAGTTACACCATCTTCCTATGTGATTGGCGCGAGCTGGTGTTTGTAGTTTTTGGCATGTAGTGGGAAGCGCAGTCAGGATGTATTAGAGACAGGATGTATTAGGGACAGAGTAAATTTTTGAGACAGAAAAATTATTGGGACAGGCAAATTTTTAAGACAGGATAAATTTATCCTGTCTCTAATCCATCCTGTCTCTAATCCATCCTGTCTCTAATACAATACATTCTGTTTCTATGACATTCCGATAACAACAGCAATATCATGAGGAATAGGTTTGTGAAGCCTTACTGGAAACGCAACCGGTGGATTTATCTGCTGACGATCGCGGCGGCGGCGTGGCCGTTTGTGTTGCAGCGTTTGCAGCGCGTGCCGCCGATGGACAGCGGAACCGTCCGGCGCTTTGCGCAATATGTGGATGACCGGATGACCCGCCTTCATGGGCGGCCTGTTTTTGCGGATTTGGAGGCGCTCGGTCTCAAGCGGATCAAGGCGATTCTTGCAGTGGATGGGCGTCTGGCGCGGGTGGCGATGATTGGCCGGAAGACGCCCTCGCTCAGCCCCGATTTCGACGCCGTGCTCCGGGCCTATGGGGAAACCTGGGATGAATACTCGCGCATTGCGCGGTCGGGTTGCGCTTATGAGCCGCTGATCGAGGGCGCGAAAAAAAACGAAGGCGCGCGCCAGTTCTCGATCTTGTCATACTATGTTTCAAATGCCGTATCGCAGCGTTTCATGGAAAGCGTCCAATTGCGGCAAATCGGCGGGGCGCGTTTTGAAGAAGACTTGGCAAAAAGCAATTGGCCGGCGGCTATCGCGCGTTTGGAAGAAATCGGGCTTGTCGGGAAAGCCTATCAAAACTGCAATACGATTAGCCATCTCTTGTCAATTTCGGCGCGACAGGGCATATACATCGGCTATGGCGCGCTGCTGAACGCCGATCCTCCGGAGTCCGCCGAACGGCTTGCGCTGGCGTCGCTGAGCCGTTTGCGCGAAAGCGATCCCGCGCTGGACGGAGAGATGATCGGCTGGCTGGAATACCGCAACTTTATCGAGACCTTTATTGCGATTGAATCGCCAACACGCCCTGCGGATAAAACAAAATTCCCCTTCGAGATTAGCCGTGAGGATGCCATTGTGATGGCTGCGTTAAATGTGATCCAAAAATGGGCGCCTCTTTCTCCACTCATCCAAGACGCGCGCTTGCGCGCCTGGGCCGGGCGTTTTCAGTCAAAATACGAAACTACCAGTTCGACCTGCGTGGACTTTTTCTTGAAAATGCAATTGACGGCTCACAGTTGGACCTTGCTTCCTTCAGCGCGCCTGTGGATCTGGAAAATGGCGGAAAAGCAACCGGACTTTTTCACCCGTGCGGATCTGCCCGACGAGCTGGTTCGTTCCTCGGACAAATGGACGCTGGCGCTCCTGACGGAACGAGCGGTTGATTTCGACTGGGATGAGATCATCGCCCGCGAACGGTTGGCCGCGACTGCAGGACGTCTTTTGCAGCAGGCCTTCGCCGCGCGGCTCTTCCGCCGCGAGCATGGACAATGGCCCGCTGGGAGCGCGGGCGTCCTCGCCCGCATGCGCGCGTTGGGCAATAAGGCCGACGCCAATGCGCCATGGAGCGCGAAGGCGGGCGGGGACGCCCGCGCTCCCAGCGAAGCCGACGCCAATGCGCCATGGAGCGCGAACGCCGGCAAGGATGCCGGCGCTCCCAGCATACAATATGGCTGGCGGGAGGTGAATGATCAGTTGCGCGGGGAGCTCTGGAAACAGAAACTGGCGCCGGGCTCGATTTTCAGCCATCGCGACGCAAAGCATACGACGATCACCAAGGAAGGCGATTTCCTGTGGATGGATCCACCGGCAGGGGAAGGATCGTATCAGGGGGAACCCATCATCGCCGTGGCCATTGCCGAAGCGCTCGTATCAAGCGCACAGCTGGTTGAGGGAGCAAAAACCTGGATGTATCCTGCGGGCAAGCGCAACATGACGCGCCCTGGCGCGACGCTGAACGAGGCGGATTGGGTTGCTCTTGACCCGGCTTATGCGCGCCGCGTAACGAGCGAAACGGAAGCTTTGAAATGGGCGCCGCCTGCGCATGACGACGAGCAGACTCTCTCACTCAAAAATCGCAATACCGCGAACCTTCGAGCCGCCGGATGCCGTGCGCGTAACCGCCAAGCTGCGCGCGCCGAAAAAAGTTTTCGTTTTATGGTCGCCGGGTCCGGATGGAGAGGACGACGGCGCCCGCATCATCTACGATCCGACCAACGGAACCCTCAGCAAAGGCGACATTGTCATCTTCCCCGAGTCATTCCGGTAGTGTGTTAGTAGTTCCAACTTCAGTTGGCGCTTGTAGTTCCAACTTCAGTTGGCGCTTGTAGTTCCAACTTCAGTTGGCGCTTGTAGCTCCAACTTAAGTTGGCGCTTGTAGTTCCAACTTAAGTTGGCGCTTGTAGCTCCAACTTAAGTTGGCGCTTGTAGCTCCAACTTAAGTTGGCGCTTGTAGTTCCAACTTCAGCTGGCGCCGATCTCATAAAATATCGAAGCAAAAGCGGCAGCAAGCAACCGCACTCCAAAAGCTGGCGCCGCTCGTATCCGCATGAGTCATCGCCTCTTTACATGAGTATTTGTAATGCTCATGTCTTCTCATCTGCGAATATCCATCCCAGGCTCGAATGCCAAGGCGTATAAACCGTATTGACTTGCTTCGCCAATACCGCTTTTTCACCTTGACAGAATCCATCATGGGCGGTCAATCTTCTTGCCCTTTGACGGGCGCCGCGCCGCCGCGAGAGGTCAGGGCGGGCTGCATTGTTATGCGCCGCCGCTGTTGTTTTGCGGAATGATGGATCGCGGAAACGAAGCACAAACCTTCAGGAGAGCTCAACCATGCAACCGACATTCAGACCTCATAATCGCCGCCGCCGCAAAGTGCACGGCTTCCGCGAGCGCATGAGCACTCGAAGCGGGCGGCGCGTATTGGCCCGCCGCAGAGCCAAAGGCCGCAAAAATCTGACGGTATCTTCCACGACGAACCGTTGATGAGCGCCAGCGCGAACCATGCGGATTCATGCCGCCGGAGGCTCGCTTTCCGGCGGAGCATTCGGATAACACAGCGCGCGGCATATCGGAAAATATATGATGTGGGGCGAAAAGCGCGCGGGCGGTTTTTCATCTGTTTTTTCGCGCAAAGGCCTCAGACCGCGCCGCCGGAACAAAGCGAATCCGCGCCGCGCCATTGCGGAATTCGCCTGGGCATCACCGTGACGCGCAAACTCGGCAACGCCGTCACGCGCAATCGCATCAAGCGGCTGGTCAAGGAATTCGTCCGGTTGAGACAATGGGAATTGAGCGGAGATTTCGACGTGGTGGTCAATGGGCTTCCGGAAGCCTCCGCGCAAGACACGCAAGCGCTTTGGCGGGATTTGGAGGCGATTTTTCGGCGGGCGGGGCTTCTGAAGGCGACATGACGCGAGAAGAGTCCGCGGGCATTGAACAGACCGGACGGCGCCGATTTCGAAGAGGTTGAATTTGAATACCAAATTCTCCGTCAGGTTCCTTTTGGCGAGCATTGCAAAAGACACGGCGCTGGCGCTGCTGTGGCTCTATAAGCGGATCGTGTCTCCCTGGCTGCCGCCGGCCTGCCGTTTCCATCCGACGTGTTCGGACTATGCCGCGGAAGCCTTCCGGCGCCATTCGTTTTTTTGCGCCGCGCGGCTCTCCATCTGCCGGCTGGCCAAATGCGGACCGTGGCATGCCGGAGGATTCGATCCGGTTCCGGAAGCGCGCGCTGCATGCGGCGAAGAAAGCAAAGTGAAGAGCATCGCACAGGAATCACAATCGCCAATCAAGAATTCCAAACAAGAACTCCAGGCCGGAAGACAAGAATAAGAACTCATGAACCGCCCGGGAATTCCAAAGACGCGGGTTAATATAATATGACTCAAGAAAAGCGTGTGATAATATTTATGGCGATTGTTTTCGGCCTGTTATTTTTCACGCAAATGACTACGAAAACGCCGCCAAAGCCCGCCCAGACGAAAACCCCCGGGGCGACGGCCACGGACATTTCCACCAGTAGCGGCCTCCGCGCGGGAACGACCACGGAAACCGCGGCGCGCATCGAGCCCGCGGCAAATGAGCCTGCGGAAAAAAGACGCTTGGAAAGCGAGCTCAAGACGGAGGAAGCCGCCACGTCCGCGGCCGAATCCGGCGTCATCATCACCGTCCGCACCAACATGTTCGACGTGGCATTCGACACTCTCGGCGCGCGCCCCCGGCGGTGGGATATTATCGCGCCGGAATGCCTTGAAACCATCCCCAACGGCGCCAGCCGCGTCATCCATATCATCCCCACGCATTTGGAAAAAGACGAGCAGCGCGATCTGCCGCTGGAAGTCACCCTCATGGAAAACGACTCGATCCGATCGTTTCCAAAACTCAACAAAACCGTTTATCAATGCCAGCTCACCAGCGGTCCGGATGGCGCGCAAATCCTGACCTGTATTTCGCCCGCGATACACAATCTGCGCCTTACGAAAACCTTCACGTTCCGCCCCAACGATTATCTGGTGGATCTGAAAATTGAAATTCAGAATCTCGATCCCTCTTCGCTGCCCCGGCATATCAAGGACGGCGCGCGTGGATTCGGCCTGACCCTGGGTCCGGGCATCGGCGAGTATGACCCGGCCTTGTCATCCCAAATGTCCGGGCTCAGTTACATTTCGGCCGCCGTCGGGCTTGTGGACAAGGCAGTCAGCAACATCACGCCCAATGCCGAGACTACAACTGAACTGGATTCGCCGGCGCGATGGGTCGCGCTGGAAAACAAGAGCTTCATGGCCGCCCTCGTTGCTCCGGATCCAAAGGCGCCGTTCGCGGGGGCATCGAGTTTCCAGCGCGAACGCAATCAGCTGCCCAAAGCCCTCGCCAAACAGCAATCGCCTCCCTGCACGCTGGTGGCCTGCCAGGCGCCGCTGGACCTGGCCAAAGGCGCGTCAAAAACTTATGACTATCGCATCTTTGTCGGACCCAAGAAGCAAACCTTGCTGTCCAAGACGAATTATGGCCTCGAGCACATTCTGTTTTATCAAAGTTGGAATTGGTTCCGCGCATTGTGTCTGGGCATGATGTGGCTGCTCAATTGGCTGCATCAATGGTGCGCCAACTACGGCATCGCCATCATCCTGCTGACGGTGATCGTCCGGCTGCTGACCTATCCGCTGACGCATCACGGCATGAAGCTCAACGCGAAGACTCAGATGGAAATGGCCCGGGTCAAGCCCGAGATTGAAAAGATTAATGAGAAATATAAAAGCGACTTCCAAGCGAAGAACAAGGCGACCATGGAGGTCTATAAAAAGCACAACATCAATCCCATGGCGCCGCTGCGCGGCTGTATTCCGCTGCTGATTCAGCTGCCCATCTTCATTGCCTTGTACCGATTGCTGGATATCAGCGTGGATTTGCGCGGCGAATCATTTTTGTGGGTCTTTGATCTGTCCCGGCCCGATCAGCTCTTCAAACTTGGAATTACTCTTCCTTTTTTAGGGGACTATTTTAACCTTCTCCCGATTCTGATGGCGATAACGACCGTCGTGACCCAATTGCTCTCCATGACCCAGATTAATGATCCAAATCAGAAAATGATGCTTTATATGATGCCGGTCATGTTGCTGGCGATGACCTACACCTTGTCTTCCGGGCTTTTTGTTTACTGGATAACTTCGAACATTTTGCAAGTCATTCAGCAATATATCATCAATCGCTTGCTGAAATCCCATCAACCTCCCATCCCAGGGGCGCCTGTGCCCAGCGTCAAAACCTGCTAGCAGGGGTAGGCGCCAGACGCCGGACCGCACTAATGGCCCCAGTTTAATTGTGCAGTCCGGCGTCTGGCGCCTACC
>JAPLSP010000048.1 GCA_026398575.1 Candidatus Sumerlaeota bacterium
TCGTGGAAGGGCTGAACAACAAGGCGAAAGTCGCGATGAGAAATAGCTATGGATTTTCGACCTTCAAATGCTTGGAAATTGTGCTCTATCATAAGCTTGGCAAACTACCGGAGCCAAAATTTACCCACAGATTCTTTTAAGAACCCATTTTTAATTGGTTTAAAGATTCCAAAAAACGAAATGCAAAAGAAAAACGCCTGCAACTGTTGCACACGATGTTAACGGATGATAGATTCTCTGAGCATTGGCGAAATTTGTCCACTATGGCGAAAGTCATTGGGGCAAATGAAGAGACAACAAAAGAACTTCTGATCGAGGAAGGAGCTCGTGGAAGCGAAAGCGTCAATGACAATCTATGGGGCTTGATAAAGTATCATCCACTTAATCAGATTGATAAATGACATTTCTCTCAGTAGTTCGATTTCAAATTTAGCGCTCTACTGCGAGATTTCATATATAGGAGGCCGCCAAAATGAACAGCTCTTTCACAGCAGTCTTAGAGAGAGAAAGGACCGGCTTTTCAGCCTTATGTCCAGAGCTCGATGTGGCCAGCCAAGGCGAAACGGTTGAAGAAGCTGTGGCTAATTTACGCGAAGCGGTTGAATTATTCCTTGAATGTGCCGATGAAACAGAGATTCATGAGAGATTGCATAATGAAGTTTTCGTAACCCGTTTCGAGGTAGCCCATGGGTAAGCTGCGCCCATTGTCAGGGCAAGAAGTTTGCCGTATTTTGCGCCGATATGGCTTTGAGGAAGTTCGAAGGAAAGGCAGCCATATCGTGATGCAGTTAAGAACCATGAGCGGGACAAGAACAGTCCCTGTTCCCGATCATGCAGAAATAAAAAAAGGAACACTTTCATCAATCATTAGACAGAGCGGTTTGTCACGCACTGAATTTGAGTAAGCAGCACGGATCAGATCATCTTCTTATTCAGTTTTCGTTTATAGAGTTTTTATTTTTATTCAGAGGCTTCAACATGGCTTGGGCTGTTGTTAGTTTTCCTGGATCGAATTGCGATGCGGATTGCCTGCACGCGATGAAGGACGTTTTGAGCGTTGAAACGCGCATGGTCTGGCATACCGATACGCTTGGGCGTGACATCGCGGGCGTCATCCTGCCGGGCGGGTTTTCCTATGGCGATTATCTGCGCTGCGGCGCCATCGCCAAGTTTGCGCCCGTCATGAAATCGGTGCGCGAACTGGCCGCCAAGGGCAGGCCCGTCATCGGCATCTGCAATGGCTTTCAGATTCTGCTCGAAGCCGGATTGCTGCCGGGCGCGATGCTGCGCAATCGCGTCTGCGAGTTCCGCTGCCAATTCGTTCATCTCAAAACCGAGCGGACCGACACGATATTCACGAAACTCTGCCCGCCGGTTATCCGAATCCCGATCGCCCACGGCGAAGGCAATTATTTCACGGCGCCCGACGGTCTCAAGGAGCTGGAGGACAACGGACAGATTCTTTTCCGCTATTGCGATGAGAACGGCATGGTGACCGACAAAGCCAATCCCAACGGCGCGGTGGGCAATATCGCGGGCATCACGAACAAGGCCGGCAACGTATTGGGCATGATGCCGCATCCCGAGCGCGTCGTCGAGCCGCTGATCGGCGGCGCGGACGGGCGGACGATCCTGCAGTCCATGATCGAGGCGGCTGTATGAGCAAGGCTTTGGGGCGTTGATAAAATGTACATAACAGAATCCGATATGCCTGCAATCGCAGAGCGCGTGAATAAGCGTTTGATAGAAGAGGGAACAAAGCATCAAATGCGGATTGTAATCACTGGCAATGGCGGCGAGTTTGAGGATAATTGGCTGTATATCCCCGTGACTCCCCTAACAACAGGTATTAGGCCCTCTGAGTATGCGAACATCCTGGGGCTTATTATAAAGGAATTGCGACAAGACCAGATAGAGAATGTACTCCTTGTGCCAACTATTCCCGATTAACATTGATAATCGCATGACTCCGGACGCCTCCGCCCCATGGCTTTCCATCATCATCCCCGCTTTCAACGAAGAAAAATGCATCGCCGGGTGTATCGAAAGCGCGCACTCCGCCTGCCGCGCGGTTCTGGCGCCTGACCAGGCCTTTGAAATTATTGTCGTGGACAACAACTCGACGGATAGGACCGCGCAACTGGCGCGCGAAGCCGGCGTGCGCGTGGTCTTTGAGCCGGTCAACCAGATTGCCCGGGCGCGCAACCGGGGCGCGCAAGAGGCGCAGGGACAATGGCTTGTTTTTCTGGATGCCGATTCTTTCTTATCAGAGGAACTGCTGCGCGACACCGTGCAGGCCATGAATGACGCGCGAATCATCGGCGGCGGAACGCTGGCGCGCTTCCCGGATTCGGCGGTGTTGACGATGCGACTGGGGATGCGGGTTTGGAATGGTATTTCGCGCGTGTTTCGGTGGGCGTGCGGGGCGTATATTTTCTGCCGCGCCGAGGCCTTCCGAAGCATTGGCGGCTTCGATACGATGCTATATGCAACCGAAGAACTTGACCTGAGCGCGCGCCTGAAGCGTCTGGCGCGCAAAAACCGGCAGCGGTTCGTCATCCTGACGCGCCATCGGCTGTTGACATCGGACCGCAAATGGCGGCTTTATCGCGTCAGACAGATGCTGCGCTTGCTGCTCTACGTTCTCTGGTCGCCGCGCCGCGCTCCGCGCGACCGCAAGCGCTGCAATCTTTGGTATGATGGAAAACGCTGAAGCGGAGGTCAGGGGTCGGGGGGTCGGGGGTCGGGGGTCAGGGGTCGGGGGGTCGGGGGGGCGTGGATCGTGATTCGTGATTCGTGATTCGGGGCTTAGGACTCAAGCCCCGATCTCCGAACCACGTCTTACGAATCACGAATCACGAACCACGAATCCCGAACCACGAATCCCGAAACTGAACTCGGAACTCGGAACTCGGAACTCGGAACTAATCTGATGGCCGTCATCCTAGCCAAAACCGCCGGATTCTGTTGGGGCGTCAAGCGCGCGATGGACATGGCCCTCAAGGTTTCATCCGAGGCCGATGTCCCGATTCGAACGCTGGGACCGCTGATCCATAACCGCCAGGCCATTGAGCTGCTCAAATCCAAAGGCGTTGGACAGATTGCCGAGCCCGCCGAGGCCGGGCAGGAAATGACGGTGATCATCCGCGCGCATGGAATCGGACCGCAAACGCGCGCGGCCATTCTGGAATGCGGCGCGCAAATCTGCGACGCCACCTGCCCCCACGTCGTCCGCGCGCAGCGCCTGGTCCAGCGCTACACCCAGGAGGGATACGACGCCATCGTCGTAGGCGACCGCGACCACGCCGAAACCATCGGCATCGTCGCGCACGCCGCCGCCGCCGGCAGTTCCGAGTTCCGAGTTCCGAGTTCCAAGTTCAGGGATCAGGGGTCAGGTGTCAGGGATCAGAACCTTTTGCAGCACAATCAGGAAAAAACAGGCGTACAGTCTGAAAGCAGCCGTGCGCAATCCCTGACCCCTGACCCCCGATCCCCAGCCCCTGATTTGCAATCTGCAATCCGCAATCCGCAATCCGCAATCCAACGCGGTCGGGCTTTTGTCGTCGAATCCATTGAAGACATCGGCGCCTTGCCGCGCGATCTTGACAAAGTCGTCGTCGTGGCGCAGACCACGCAGGAGCAGGAACGTTTCGAGCGCGTCGCCGAGCGGTTGAAGCAGGTTTACCCCCATGCCGAAATTCATAATACCGTCTGTTCGGACGCCTCCAACCGCCAGAAGGAGCTGCGCGAGTTGGCGCGGCGGGCCGATGCGATCATCGTCGTTGGCGGACGCCACAGCGCCAATACCAAACGCCTGGCGCAGATCGCGCAAGAAACGGGGACGCCCACCTGGCTGGTCGAAACGGCGCAGGAACTGGACGCCGGCGCGCTGCGCGCCTATCGCAACATCGGCGTTACCGCCGGCGCCTCGACGCCTTACTGGATCATCAACTCCGTGGTCGAGCGGCTCGAAGCGCTCGATGAGGCCAAGCGTCCGCTGCCTCTGCGCGCCGCCGCCGCAATCATGCGCTATCTCGTCATCGGGCAGTTTTGTCTGGCCTTCAGCGCCGCGCTGCTGACGCTGGGCGCCTTCGGCCTGATGCGACAGCAGCCGCGCTGGATCGAATGCGCGTTTGCCGGGCTGTTCGTGTTGTGCATGCATTTGTTCCATCGCTATCTCGGACTGGCGCCCAATCCTTCGATGCTCTATGGACCGCGCCGGTACTTCTATGCGCACCGCCATACCCTGCTCGCGATCTGCGCGGTCTCGGCAGCGGGCGCGCTCGCCTGCGCGGCGACGATCCATCCCCTGATATTGATCCTGGCGGCGATGGGCCTGGCCGGCGGCATCGTCTATTGCTGGACGACGCGCCCGCATGAGGCCGATCCCAAAGGCATTGCGCGCTGGTTCAAACGCCTGGGCGGATCGAAGGACCTGTTCATGGCGGCGGCCTGGACCGCCGTCGTGGTCGGCCTGCCGTTCCTCAGCGCCTGGCTCAGCCGCGTCTCGCCCGGCGCCCTGCCGCAGCTGCCATCGCTGCCAACATTGCCCAAAGACAGCCTGAACCTGCTGGCCGAGGCAACCCCGCACGGCGGCTGGCTGGAATTCCTCCTGACGGCGGCGGCGGTCTTCCTGCTGGTCATCATCCGGTCCGTGCTGATGGACCTGCGCGATATTGACGACGACCTGCTTGTCGGCCGCGACACCCTGCCCACCGCCATCGGCATGAAGATGACCCTGCGCCTGATTATCCTGGGAATTATTTTGTTAGCCGCCATGCTGGCCGCAGTCCTGGGCGGAACAGCCGGCTGGCTGGGCGCCGCATGGACGGTTCCCGTCATCGCCTTCCAAGCCTTCAACGTCGCGCTAACCTGGCGCCAAATCATCCGCCGCGGCGCCCTATGGGACGCCCTGATAGACGGCCAAATCCTCCTGACCGCGGCGGTGGTGGCTTGGGCGGCGTTTTCCGGTTGAGATTCACAGTGATAAGAAAGGAGACCGAAATGAAACGGCGCTACTGGTCCTTCGGTTTCGCAGCAATCGTCATCGCGGCCCTTCTCGCCAGCCATGACGTCGCGCAGGGCGCCCCTGCTGCTACCGCTTTGTCTGCCGATTTTTTCCGGCCGGGACCAGTCGCTCCCGATACGCTCCCAGCCCAGGGCATTTTCCCGCAGGGCAGGACCATGCACATCGGCGGTTATTCGCCCACCATCGCACCGGTCAAGCAATTGGGCGACATCATCCCGATGGAGCTCGCCAAGAAATCAGGCTTCACGGTGGCGGGACCGTATTATGGGGCCTTTGCCGGATCAAAGGCCAATATGGAACGCGCCGCGGCTCTGGGGATGCATGTCGCCGCCCAGTTGGAAGTCCCGCCGGCCCTGCGCTTCAACAAAGAGGAGGCCAAAGACGCCCTCAAACTTCGTGGCGCCCGCATGACCGCGCTTCCGGAGGCGGACTTGCGAAAATGGATTCAGGAAGACATGGAACAATTCCTCAAAAATCCCGAACTGAATCGCGCCGTCTCTTGCTGGGCGATCTCGCCGGAGGAGTTGCGTTTCTGGGTCAAGGCGGAATTGAACTACGAGCAGGCTTTCGTCAAGGCCGTGAATGATTTCGATCCGCAGCATCGCCCGGTCTATATGTATGAGCCCAACAATCGCAATACCACCAGCCTTCTCAAGACCGGCCCGGGCCAGGGGTTTGTGCTCGAAGGCGCTTATGTGCACAGTTACGGCTGGGACGTGCGGCGGGCTTTGCGCATCAACTGGGCGATGGATCAGATGACCAGCGCCGCCGCACAAGACAAGCGCATCGTCGTGCCGGGTCTCCAGCTGTCGCAGGATATGCCGGGCTTCACGGCCAAGGACCTTGAAAGCAGCCCAACCGCCCGCGCCCGCCTGCGCCGTCTGCTGAGGCACGACGTTTTTTTGGCGATCGCGCGCGGCGCGCAGGGCTTTCAGGTGTGGTCATTGTTCCATTCGCGCAAAAACATGACAACCTATCTGGAGTTGGTGAACGGCTACGGCGAAGTCTTCCGCGAGATGGCGCCGCCAGAAAACCTTCAAGCGCCCATCCTGTTTGGCGAGCGCCGCAATGACGTGACGCTCGAACTGGCGGAAGGCCCGGCCTTCATCTCCGCCAAAGAAACGCTGGATGCCGTTGAAGGCAAAGTTGACGTGCAGAAGGAACGGTGGCCTTCGTTGCGTCTGGCCAACCTAGCATACTCGAATGAGCGTGTACTCATCCTGGTCAACTCCGCCGACCAACCCGTGCGCGCGCGGCTTGGCGGCATCCCTGTTGCGGCGCGTCTGATCGTCGTTTCCGGAGGGGACGCCGCCAAGATCGCCGGAGACAGTTCCTATAAGCCCTACTTGGAGATAATGCTGGAACCTTTCGCGGCGCTTGTTTTGCGAGTGGAAAAATCCGCGGAGTAAAGAATTGGGGATTTGACGCGGCAGCGCTACTTGGAGCGTTGACGTGAGTTACTCATCCGAGGCGCTTATCTCAATAGGATCTATGCTGATAAGATGGCTTTTATGCTTTTCGTGTCGAACCACAGCGCGGACAGTTTGTCCGAACATTGGACGGACAATATCTTCCATAATAGCTTTGGGGACGGTCACATTGTGCGCATTTCCATTCTTAGGGCAAATCTTGATCTGACCCGCCCTGCTTTTGGTGGCATCCGCGAAAAGAAGCGTCCCCGTGACTTCTGTCTCTCCACGTGCCTCCTCTTGTTTATCAGTTCCGCGGATTATCTCTCCAATCTGACGACTGCGCAGAGCGAATGGAACGATGCGCTCCTTCCCGTCCTGTCGCGCGCTAAAGCCGATATAATTTATCTTGTCTTTATCAGGCGCGATTTTCTTGGCAAGAGCAAGAAAATTCTGGTAGTAGTCTTCAATTCGGATTCGATTGTGCAAAGCATCTGCTTCTTGATCCGAAAGAAGCTGCATGCAGTCCATAAACTCAGCTATTGCTTTAGCTCCAGTGTTCATCTCAGAGAACAGCGTCTCAGGACCGCCAATGCGAATGCTGAAAGCAAAACTTGAGGGTTCTGGGGCCGTACAGAAAAGATCAAATCCATCCTTTTTGGCAATCCTTGCTCCGAAGGGGCGTTCGAGGGTGCGTTCAACGGTGCGAAGAACCATCGTCTTGATATCAATCATGCGACCTACGAACGAATCGAAAAGGGCAACGCCATAGCTGATAGCGTGCCCAACAAATGTGATCTTAAGATCATTTTCCTCAATATCGTATTTTCGAATTGCCAAGTGACGCTTGAAATTGGCCTGCTCAAAAAGATTCCGTAGCTCGTCTGCTATATCATCCGGAGGATTGCCCGCCAGAGCGTGGGCTATCATGCGTTCGGCATCTCGATTTAGCCCGCAGTCAATTGCAAGCGAAGCCGCGCTCCGCAAAAAGACAGATCGAGCTGGTTCTCGGGCAACATCTTCGATCAGTGCCTCGGCCACCTGCCGTTCGAGTTCAAAGGCATTCTTGTAAATGGCCTTTGCCCTGTCCCTTAGGCCACTCTTGCGTAGGAGATCGGCCTCATCCGCAAGGTCCATCGCCTTAGTGTGCTGTGTATGGAGTATCATATCTTGGCTATTGTTGCGCATGGGGATCCAAACTCAACTATGGAGATATAAGTTTCAAGGATTGACGATGGATTGCGTTTCACCTGTTTCTTTTTCAACGAAAGGCGAGATGAGATCTCGGATTTTTTCCCGTGTGCGATACCAGATATTTCAATCCTCGCAGTTGGATCAATCGGGTTATCCTTGTGATATAGATAGAAATCTACGCGAGACCCTTTCCGAGCCCTGTTGAGGAAGTGATATGGCGTCAGCTCCCAGAACAATAGTGCAGTAATTCCGGTAGCGCCATATTCTACAGCCTCGTCTTGATCATTCCAAGTTCTTCTTGCCGTTTCATTGACAGGTTCCCACAACACAGAGAAACATTCGTCAAAATGACCAACGACTAACATCTCAACGCCAGGTTTATGCTGTTGTTGTTCAAGGGAGACTGCCGCAGCCTCAGCCCACGCATGCCCTGCTTTGGGCGATGGGCAAACAGGCATGTTTGCCAAATTGTTGAGTACGCATTTCCGTTTTAAATCTCCTGATGGCTCTCCCAAGTGCCTTCTCCTTGTCGCGACATGATTACGCCAAGAGGGCATGTCCCAAAAGCTGTTAGAATTCTTACCTATAGAGCGAAAGCGGGTCAAGGGAGATCATAGCAAGGCGAGGGCAGTTGATTCTCTACTTGCCCTTTCCATGAAGAAGGCCGCTATTTCGTATAAAGTCTCCGGGCCTATATCCGCGCCATTGAGCCCTGCGATCTTTCCAGATTCGATGGCCAATTGCCACAAACAGCAGATTCTTATCATGCAATTGCCGTAATCTGTCGCCCTTAGTGTGAGATTTTCAACGAGACAAAGCAGGACTCCGGATAGAGGTAGTCTTCGCCGGATTCGTCGCGGATTCTGAGATAGCCTTCTTTTGCGGCGCGCTTGTCGGGAAGGACCTGATATGTCTTCTGCAATTCCAAGTCCTCGCATTCGTCGTTTTTCACACAAAGCACGAAATTTTGTTTTTTGGATTGTTTCATTTTAATCGCTCGTTGATGAAGCGCTATAATTATTTTTTGCGGCGGACGATCAGATATAGGAAGAAGGGGCCGCCGAGCAATGATGTTAGGATTCCTACGGGGAGTTCGAGGGGGGCGAAGAGGGTGCGGGCGAGGGTGTCGCATAGGACCAGGAATGTTCCGCCGGCGAGGAAGGAGCAGGGCAGGAGCAGGCGGTGGTCGGGGCCTTGGAGGCGGCGGACGGCGTGGGGGACGATCAGGCCGACGAAGCCTACCGGGCCGGCGACGGCGACGACCGAGGCCGTCAGCAATGAGCCGCCGAAGAAAGAGAGTTTTTGCAGGCGCTTGACGTTGACGCCGCGGCCGCTGGCGAGTTCTTCGCCGAAGGCCATCTGGTCATAGCGCCGCGCCTGGACGAGCAGGATGGCGGCGCCCGGTACCATGAACGGCAGTACGGGCCAGACGTTGCTCCAGCCGGTCACGTCCAAGCCGCCCATCAGCCAGCGGTCCATCGCCACCATCAGGTTCGGTTCGCTCAGGTAGCGGACGAGCAGGATCGCGGCGGAACTGAGCAGCCCGAGCGTCACGCCGGCCAGGAGCAATCCCATCGTCGAGATGCGCGAGCGTCCGCGCGCCAGCCAATAGATGACCACGACCGTCAACGCCGAGAAGACAAAGGATGAAATCTGCACGCCGCTGAACGGGCCCCAACCCGTTACCCACATATCCAGAAAATGGCCTGCGGCATCCGATCCCATCCGCGCGGCCAGCGACGGCAGGAAGATGCAGACGACCGCCCCGAGCGATCCGCCGCTGGCCACGCCCAGCGTGTAGGGCTCGGCCAGCGGATTGCGCAGGAGGGCTTGGAAGACGGCGCCGGTGAGCGCGAGCGCGGCGCCCGCCATGAACGCGAGTAGCACGCGCGGCAGCCGCAGATAGATCAGGATATCCACGTCCGCCGGCCGCGCCCCGTCACGCCATTCCCACCAGAGGCGCAGGGTCTTGAGGGGATCGAGGTCCGCTGTGCCGAAGCCGGGCGCGCAGATCAACGCCGCCAGTGCCAGCGCGGCGTAGAGCAGCAAAGTCAGAAAGAATCGTTTTTGAGTGAGCAAGGCCATGGAAATGCGCTATTATTCAGCAGAATGATTGAGGGCAGAATGATAAAAACAGGAGGATGGAAGACTGGAAAAAGAAAGTTATCATTCTGCCCTGAATCATTCTGCCTGTACCCGCTAGTTTTTTGCTTCACGTTTGACATTGATTCATCCTGCTTCAAGCGGCGGAACACCTATTTTTTCCAGTTGGTGCGGCGCGAGGACAACAACCAACGGCCCGCCTGTCAGGGGATTCTCCGAAACGGCCACGGCTCCGCCATAGACGGGCGCTAAATGCTCCAGGCGCAGGACGTCTTCCGGCGAGCCTTCGGCGATCGCTTTGCCGATGCTCATCAGTATCATCCGGTCGCAGTATTGCGCCGCCAGGTTGACATCGTGAATGACCACCGCCACGGCCAAACCCTTCCGCGAGGAGTCGCGCAACAGCGTGAACACCTCGGCCTGGTGCTGGATGTCGAGCGCCGAGGTCGGCTCATCCAGCAGGAGATGATCGCTCTGCTGCGCCAGGATCGAGGCGATCAGGACGCGCTGCCGCTCGCCGCCCGACAATTCATCGAACAGCCGCGCGGCGAATTGCAGCGTATCGGTCCGCGTCATGCTTTCGCGCGCAACTTCCTCATCATGCGCGGAAAGAAACCCGAAGGCGCCCAGATGAGGATAGCGCCCCATCGCCACCACTTCCTCGCAGGTGAACGAAAAAACGCTCTCGACTTGCTGCGGCAAAAAAGCAATGCGGCGCGCCAGCGACTCTTTGTCCATCGCGGCCAGCGGCGCGCCATCGAGCATCACCTCGCCGCTCTGTGGCCGCAGCAATCCCGCCATCAGCCGCAACAGCGTGGATTTGCCCGAGCCGTTGGGGCCGATGATGCCCAGCAATTCGCCCTTGCGCGCTTCGAGCGAAGCCCCATTGACAGCCCGCAAGCCACGGGCGTAGGTGAAGGTGACGTTATGAGCAGTTAAGGCCATTAATATCTATGCGTTTTTATGCCATGAACTTGCGCCGCCGGACAGATTTTACTCACCGAATTTCTTCTCATACTCAGTTGCGGCTTCGAAAATTTCCTGAGCGCTTTTTCCAGGCCATAGTTTTTTGCGCCATTCCGTATAATCGAATGGTTCGCGTAGAATCAGAGCAATGAATTTCTCGGCTTCCACAATGCCTAATTCCTGTGTCAGCGCGCTCATCCCATCATGGATAATCATAGTGTCATTTCTCATTTTCCATCTCCATTAACTGGATAAAGTCCAGTGGATTTAAGGCGACAGGCGCATGCAGTTTTTTTGCTTTTCTTAGCAATAGGAGATCTGTAGTCAGAAAATAGTCACAGCCGCAGTATCGAGCCGCTGCCAGATGAACGGTATCAGCGCTATTAACGCCTGTCTCCCGTTTAATATCACGAATTGTGTTAAGTAACTCCGGTGTTGACCGCAAATTATCCGTTGCCAGAGCCTTCCATTCAGCTATTTGCTCGCGCCGACGGTCATACGGATTTTGGCTGTTTTCATAAGAGAGCATAAAGGACCATACCAA
Source organism: Candidatus Sumerlaeota bacterium (assembly GCA_026398575.1). The sequence goes on from JAPLSP010000048.1 coordinate 11,246, forward strand.
TGCATACTGGCCTGTCTTAACCTGACGTTGGATAGCCAATTTTGCTTCAGTCTCTAGCTTTATTCGCAGCTGACTTTGATCATCAAAAGGACGGTTATAGCAGCAATTATCGAAATATATTTTTATTTTCGACATTGGATTTTCCCTTCAAATTGTCCCCATGTGTCATATAAACAAGCTCAGAGATTCTGATACATCTTTGAGACCGGATGTCAAGGAATTAAGGCGCTAAAGCAAAACTGTGGAGAGAAAACGGCTTGAAAGGCCGTCAATTCCTGTGCGAAAGAGTTTGCCGTTGTTTTGGCTTGGAATTCTACTCAAATAGATGGAAACGGAAAAATCGCCGCAAACTTAATGGGCTCGAGGCGCGTCTAAAGAAGAAAATCATATTGATCCGGGCGCAGGAAATACGAAAACATCCGACGTTGACCTTCAGAAGGGAATGGGAGAATGATTTTTTTTCATAAACATTTTTTCTTGCGTCGGCTTAAGCCCATATCCTGCTCTTCCTTATTCCGCTCTTCCTTCGCCGCAGCATTGCCCGCTCTTTTTGCAGGGTTGATGTTCAACCTGCTTTTTGTTCCGGCCGCTCATGCGGTCACAGCCAGTCCTCACGCTTTCACTGGCGCCCAGCCGGATGGAACTCCCGTCGTTCTGCAGCTGCATGGCGACGAATACTCGCATTGGCTTGAAGACCCGGAAGGCTTTACGGTGCTGCAGGACCAGGGACGGTTTGTGTACGGCAACCTGGATTCCAATCAATCGCTGGTCCCGACGGCGATGCTGGTGGGGAAAAGCAATCCGCGCGCTGCCGGCTTTATGCCCCGGATGCGGCCTGCGCCCCAAAAGATCAAACAGGCGGCACGGCTTCAGGCGCAGTCCTTCAAGAGCCTGGCAGCCCAGCCCCTCCGCGCCGTCTCGACGGGAAACGTGAAAAATCTCGTCGTGCTTTGCATGTTCAGCGATCACACGCCCGGCGCTCAAACCCGCAACAAAAGCGATTACGAAGTCTTGATGAGCAGCGCCACCAGCGATGCAATCCTGGCGCCGACGGGCAGCGTTCATAGCTACTACAATGAGGCTTCATACGGGAAACTGAATCTGGAAAGCACCGTGGTGGAGTGGGTTGTGCTTCCGCAAACGGAAGCCTGGTACGCCAATGGGCAGAGCGGACTGGGCGCCTATCCTCAAAATGCCCAGAAGATGGTCGAGGACGCGCTGAATCTGGTTGACCCGCAAGTGGATTTCAGCCAGTTCGACGCGAACAATGATGGATACGCGGACTGCGTCACAGTTATCCATTCCGGCTATGGTGCGGAATCGGGCGGCGACGTGGCGAACCGGATGTGGTCGCACCAAGCCGCGCTGACACCGCTGGCGGGCGGGGCATGGACCAGCGGCGATGGCAATGCCCAAGGCGCCAAAATAAAAGTCCGCGAGTACCTGACCGTGCCGGCGCTGTGGGGCAATTCCGGCACAGACATCACGCGCGTGGGCGTGATCTGCCATGAAATGGGCCATATCCTGGGTCTGCCGGAGCTCTACGACACAGACAAAAGCAGCAAAGGACTGGGCAACTGGGACGTGATGGCGAATTCGTGGGGATTCGACGGCTTGCAGTTGCATCCGCCCCATCCCAGCGCATGGTCGAAAATTCTCATGGGCTGGGTGACGCCCACAATGCTGCTGGTTCCGGGCCGGTATTCCGCGCCCCAAATCGAGCGGACCCCGGCGGTTTATAAAATTCCATTCGGATTTTCTTCAGGTGAATATTTGTTGATCGAAAATCGCGAACCCGTGGGATTTGAAAGCGATCTGCCGCAAGGCGGGTTGGCGATCTATCACGTGGATGAGACCAAGACGGATAATGACGACGAGGGCTATCCGGATCAAAGCGGCTGGCCTGCGAACAATCACCATTACAAAGTGGCGCTGCTTTCTGCCGACGGCCAATTCGGCCTCGAGAAAAACTCCGATTTCGGAGACGCCAGCGATCTATTCCGCAAAGGAGGCGTGGAACTCATCGGCCCCGATACAGCGCCCAACACGCGAACCTATCAGGACGGCGCCCTCCAAAATACGGGCAACACGATCTCGGACATCAGCGCCGCAGGCGACGTCATCGCATTCACATACAATCGTTCTGCCGCGCGTTATGCCTGCACGACACCGCTATTTGACGATATCGGCGCCATCCTGACTTCACTCGGCTATAGTTTCGACGAAATCAAAGACGAAGCCCTGCTCGACTATAACACCATTAAAAAATATGACGTCATTTTTGCCAATTGCTCGGGCTATAGCGCGAATGTCGCCCCGCTTGCGGTCGGCGCCCTGCGTCAATTCATCGGCGGCGGCGGCGCGCTTTATGCTTCGGACTATGCCTATGATTATGTGCAAAGCGCCTTTTCGGACGTGGGCAGCATTCAATTTTATTCCAATCCAAAGATCGGCTATGCCGGCCAGACGATTGGGATCAGCGCGGACGCGGAATTGGCCGACTTCGTTGGCGCAACGACCGTTTCGATCAAGTATGACCTGAACGCATGGGTCCCGATCAAAAGCGTTTCGGCCTCCGCATTCGTATATCTGCGAGGCGATATCCCCGTCAGCCAAGTTCCGCAAAGCTTCTCCGCTTCCGGCGCCGGATTGCTCGCCCATCCCGCTGCCGGCGCGCAGGACTCCTTTTCGGCCAATATGATCACTCTCCCCAATGCTCCGCTCTGCGCCGGTTTCCGCTATGGCAAAGGCGAGGTCATCTATACTTCCTTCCATAATGAAGCGCAAATTCCCGTCCTTCAGCAGCGAATCCTGCAATACCTGGTTCTGCGCGGCAGCACGGCGAGACCGGCGGCGCAGAATGCCGAGTGGCTGGGGCTGAACGGCGCCTCCGATATTCAAGAAAATCGCGGAATATTCCCCGGCGCCGACGCAGGCTCAAGCGCGCCGCCGCCTCAGAGCTATGCCTATAGCGCGATCGCCGGCGCGGACTTTGACATCATCCTCAATTGGCCGGGGGGAGGCCCCTTGCGGCTGGACGTCTTCAGACCCGATGGAACGCTATATGAATCCATCACCAGCGCCACGCCGGTCATCGCCGTCGTGGTTCCCGCCACGACTGTCACGCAGGGCTTATGGACCTACAGCGTCTCGCGTGTGAGGGCAGGCTCGAACGCAATCGCTTACGCGATCTCAGCCGGACAGGTCCTGGACGCCGCTCATTTGGTCCGCTATGAAATTTTATGCAAAAACGCGCTGTTAACCACAACTGCGGTTGGGATCGAAATCAGCAGCGCCACGGAAAAGAGCCAGATTTCGATCACACGGCTCAGCCAGGCGCCGCGCAGACCCAAATCGGGAATGATTTACCTGACGGGCGGGCGGATTTCTAATGTGACGATCGCCGGCAGCGCGGGCAAAGTGTATTGCGATGCGGATATTGACGTCCTGCAATGCGAAGGCGCGATCAAGTCCTTCACCTCGGTCAATCGCGGGCCGAAGCAGATATCGGCGGCGGAACTGGGACAAATCCGGATGAGCGCCCGCCCGAATTCTTCGGCGGACGCAACCTCGGTCGCGGCCGTCGCGATCGAAGCGACCGGACCGAGCAATCTCACGGCCTCCGTGCTGCTCAATGGCGTCACGCTGCGGGAATATATCGTCCCACAGCAAAAAACAACGACGCTTCAGGCGGCGACGAAAAAATACCGAGCCGCTGGCGGCGAGACGTTTCTCAGCTTTGGAGACATCGGCGCGGGCGGCATCCAGACCCAGGAATTGCGTTCCATCCGCGTCAGCGGCGGCGCCGTGCAACCATCGGAAATCGTTACCACCGGGGCGCACAAGCTCAGCATCGCGGCCTTCAACGGCTGCTATACCTATGGCCGCAGGGGCGACATGAAATTTCTGGCGCGTTCCGGAGACGTTCTGCCCATCCGCGTTTCCGTCGCGGCGCCCAGCCTCAGCATGACGGCTTCGGGCGGCAATCTCAACGCCAAACGGATTGACGTCGCCGGCGAGATTCCGCTTCTGAGCGCGCGATGGCGGATTTATCACGAGCCGGGGCAAACAGCCAAGCTGCTGGGCGGCGTGCTCGGCGACCCGACTTCGCAATCGCTGGTGGTGGCCACGGGCGGGAGCAATCCTCCCACGTCGCCGGCGCTGTTCGCGCTAGCGGCGGCCGCCGCTGTTGCGCCGCGCCAGAATATCGGCACGGTTTACGGAAGCCTCGGGATTTTCGGCGTGTTTTCGGCAGGCGCGCAATTTGACGGTCCGACCCCGCAGTATAACGGAACGATAAAGAAATTCGTCACGCTCAAGGCCAGCCAGGCGCCGGCTTCGATCCTGGCGGAGTCTTGGTGGTTCCAAGTCAAAGGCAAGGCCTACACGAAAAAGAAAGCCCTGATCATTCCGCCTGAGAGCGATCATCTCGATCAATCCACCGAATGAGCTCTGCAAGGATACTTTGAAGACTTCCCAGCGGCGTGGGCGCGCGTGGGCGCGCATGGGCGCGCGTGGGCGCGCATGAGTACGCTTTGCCCTTTACTTGCCGCAAGTTTCAACGCCACAATAACACCGCCATCCATGCGCGACGAGGACACGCCGCACACCATGCCTTTTTCTTATTCACAACAAGCCGTTGAGTTCAATACCCGCCTGGACGCCCGCGATTTGCTCAAACAGATCGGCTATGCCGACGAGGCGATCTATGCCGAAGGGAACACGATCCGCGTCTTTTGTCCGATCCACAAGGACCAGGTGCGGCGTTCCCTGCTGATTGACTTGAGCGAACGCACGTTCCGCTGCCAATTCATGCATTGCCCGGCGCGCGAAGGGGGATTGCTGCTGGGCCTTTACGCGATGTATGCCCAGGTTGATATTGACGAGGCGATCAAGCGGCTGAGCGAAGGCCACGATCAGGACAGCGAAACCGCAGCCCTGAATCAGGCCGCCAAAATGATTGAGTCGCTCCGGTATGCCGAGGCCCTGCCGATCCTGCAATCGGCGATGAGGAAAAATCCCACCAATACCATCACGCGCTGCAAGCTGGCTTCGGCTTATCTCGAAATGAGCGAGCGTGAAAAAGGCTATCGCGAATATCTGGCGGCGGCCGAGGATTATGGCGTCAAAGGCGAACTCGACAAGACGATGAGCATCTATAACCTGCTGGTCATTCTGTCGCCACAGGACATCAAGGTCCGCCAGCAGATGGCTTATATGTTTTCGCGCATGGGCCGCGGCGAAGACGCCGCCGAGCAACTCAAATGGGCCGTGGATCAGTATCTGACGGAGCATCGCCTCGACGAAGCGATGGAAGCCTGCGCGCAAATGCTGACGCTGACGCCCAGTGAGCCGAGGGTCCATGGCCTGCTGGCCGATTTGCAGGTTCAGAAAGGCGAGCTGGCCCAGGCCGCCGCGTCGTATGAGGCCGCAGGCCGTTTGCTGATGGAGCGAAACCGGATTGAGGAAGCCTTGCAGTCCGTCGAGCGCGGGCTGAACGCAGTTCCATCCAGCGGCCCGCTGCAATCTTTGCTTGAGCAAATCAACACCAGGAGCGCTCGTCCGGCGGCGCCCGCCCCAAAGACGGCAGCGACGGAAACCAGCCAGGCAAATGAGGATGACTTTGCCGAATGGATCTCGAGCCTGGAAGAGGAAATCGAGAAATCCGTTGGCGAACGGATGGAAACGGTCCAGATTTCTCCGACGGACGCCCGTGTCCTTATGTGCCGGACGCAGCTGCAGGATATTTACGACAAGGGCAAACTGCGCTCGATGGAAGATTTCCTGTGCGACATGTTCCAGGACGTCAAGCGCAACTTCGAGGCCGGCGGCATGTCGCACGAGGAGATGCGCGTCATCAAGGAATTTTACCGGGCTTTTTGCATTGCCTTCGAACAGATCAAGCGGGAACGCGGGCTATGAAACCGAAACTCGGCGACAGAATTAAATCCTTTTTCAAGCGCCTGATCCTGGCGAGTGTCTGCGCGCTGGCCATCGCCGCGTCGGGCGCATATTTATTCATCTATCACACCAACTCTGGCGCCGCGCGCGACCTGCGCGAGCGCGTTTCAGGGATTTTTTCCGGCGCCAAGGGCAAGGACGGCCAGCCCGCCGATTGGAAGGATCAGCTTGAGGCGTTGGGCCGCAACCTGAGCGAAACGGTTCAGAAAATTTCCAAGGGCGATGAATCCACCAGCGGTCTGGCGGCGCGGATCGAAGAAATTCAGGCACGCATCAAGCAATGCGAGGCAAAGATGGGGCCGGTTTATCAGGAGAAGCTGGAAGGCATGAAACAAACCGCGGAAGACGCGATGCAAAAAGTCAAAGACAAAGCCTGGCAAGCCAAAGTCAAAGCCGATTCGCTGACAAGAAAAGACGACGAACAGAAGAATGTAAAATGAAAAATGTAAAATGTAAAATGAAAAACTCTGCCGGCGTTGGCATTATATCAGCTACATGAAAAGCCTTCCGATCATCGCCGATTTACCTGTCCGAATTTCTTTGTGGAGTCAGATAATGCTTTCATTTTCAATTTCTCATTTCTCATTTTACATTTTACATTCTTAGCGCTTTTCCATTTGCGCGTTCCATCGGAATTCGGGCGACGTGACGATGGACTCGATGCGTTGGATGCGGCGGTCGAGATCGCTGTAGGTGCGTTTGAGGCGGCCCAGCGCCATCGAGCGCGATGACATATAGGTGTCGTAGTTCTCGCGGTCCGCTTCGCTCGCGAACGGGATGATGGGTTCGGGCTTCATCAGGAGGGCAGCGATAATATAGCCGATGATGAGAGGAAAGAACCCCGTGAAAAATCCCGCGATGACCAGCAGCACGCGGAGCCAGAAAGCGGAAATATTAAAATATTCCGCGAGTCCTTTGCAGCAGCCGAAGATCATGCCGCCGCGCGAGCGATACAGTCCTTTTTTCCAGTCCGGGCGATAGCAGTCTGTCATGGGAGGAGGGGCCTTTCTTGGGTATTGTTTCTGAGCGCGGGACTCCAACCTGAAGGTTGGAGAAGACACCATCTAAAGATGGAACTCCATACAAACTATGTGTTTCCCGATTGCTTGATTAAAATGGTTTCGAGGTTTTCAATCCTCTGCGACAAGGTCGCAAGGCGCTGGCATGCTTCTTGATAAATACGGTCGTGTTCCATGGATCGCGTATTGCTTTTGCCCAGATAACCAACACAGATCGCGATCAAGACAATCGGCAGAGCCAGCAAAGCCACAGCGATCCCAAAGAAGATGATGCCCGCAAATGCAGCTGTCATGGAAATGCCCCCCAATGCGACGTTCATAATCGGAATATCTTCCGCCCGAGCGGATCACTTTTTTTCAGCAAGCAGAATCGTTTCGAGCGCCCCGACGCGCTGCGTCATCTTCTCCATGCCTTGAACCATTTCCAGCAAAGCCCGTTCATCTTCCACGGCGGTTTGCCCCCTGCTGGCGCTCATGGACTTCGCTCCGAAAAGTATCAGCGCGCCAGCCGCCGCCAGAAGGATAACAAAAAACGGAATCGTCAGAATTTTTAGAAAATGCGAATCGGAGGAAACCACACGGACCGTTGTGGTTTCGGAAGCGGAGTGATTGAGCGACTCCGGCGAGGCTTCGCGCATTGCCCCCCGCTGGTCCGCGGATTTTTCAACTTGCCCGGATTCCCTTGTGTCTTTCACCTTCGCCATCGGCGGAGGCGCCGCCATGCGTACAGTTTCGATGCGGGAAGAATGCCTGGTGGAAACAAAAAATCCCAAAAATCCCCCAATAATGAGAAGAAGGAACAGCATCAAGCCCGCTGCAACCATCAGACAACCTTTCATGGCGCTTCCTCCTTATTTTTTGTCCGTCGCCGGTTTGCCCTTGACTTCTTCCTTCAGGCCGGCCAGTTCCTTTTCGATTTCCTCGCCGCCCTCGATCTCGGAAAACCGCTCGTCGAGGTTCGGCTTGCGCGCCACATTCACCAGGTCGGCTTCCGCCTCCATGCGGTCCACGCGCCGTTCGAGGCTATCGAACCGCGACATCACATCGGAGGTGTCGGCGCGGCGGATGTGGTTCTGGGCGCGCCTGCGAACCTGCGCATGAGCATGGCGCTGCCCGAGAACCTGCTGCTTTTCGCGCACCCCTGCGATCTTGCCTTCCAGCTCGACTATATCCTTGTGATATTGCTGGATCAAGTCATTCAATTCGTGAATCTGCGCGTTGTAGGCGTCGGATTCCTGCTGGCTGTGGCGCTTCTCGACCAACGCCTCGCGCGCCAGGTCCTCGAAACCTTTCTCGACAGCCAGCCGCGCCTTGTCCGCCCACGCGCGCACGCGCTGAAAGGCGTCTTCGCCCTGGCGTGCCATGTTCTTGCTCTGCGCCATGGCCGACGCGCACTGCGCCTTGATCTCGACCAGGGTGTCTTCCATCTCCTGAATCATGAGACGGATGAGTTTTTCGGGGTTCTCGGCTCTGTCCAGCATGGCGTTGATGTTGGACGAGATGATGTCGCGCATCCGGGTAAAGATTCCCATTGTGTTGCTCCTTTTTTTGAGTAGGTGCGGGACGCCGGACCGCACGATTAAGCTTCGCACATTTGTGCGGACCGGCGTCCCGCACCTACGCTAGGAGCATGGAAAATGCCAGAATTGAATCTGTTCGTAACACACATTATATCAAATGTTTGCGATTTTCTTGTTGACATGCTGCCATAAACTGTGTGGCTATCATCGCCAATTTATGGCTGATATAACTAAAATATGGTCAGAATCTGATGGCGAGTCGGCTTTCGAAGCCATTGGCCAAGCAGCGGCGTTTCTGGATTTTCAGGAACAGCTGCGGCGGGTGGCGCCGGTCGAAAGGCCGGTCTTGCTGATCGGGGAACGCGGAACGGGCAAGGAGCTGGCGGCGCGAAGATTGCATTATCTCTCGAAGCGGTGGCAGCGGCCTTTCGTGACGCTTCACTGCGCCGCGCTGGCGCCGACGCTGATCGAATCGGAACTCTTCGGCCATGAAGCCGGCGCGTTCACCGGCGCGCGCGAGCGGCGGATCGGGCGCTTCGAGGCGGCCAATAGCGGGACGCTTTTTCTCGACGAGGTTTCGCTCATCCCGATCGAAACGCAGGAAAAAATCCTGCGTGTGGTGGAGTATGGCTCATTCGAGCGGGTTGGGAGCGTGCGCCCCGAGCAGGTGGATGCGCGCATCATCGGCGCGACGAACGCCGATCTGGCGGGCGAGGCGGCACGCGGGCGGTTCAAGCAGGATTTGCTCGACCGCCTGTCGTTCGAGGTGCTGTTTCTGCCCCCGTTGCGCGAACGGCGCGAAGACATCCCGCTGCTGGCGCAGTATTTCGCCGGACGCATGGCGCTTGAACTGGGCCGCAAAGAGATTCCCGAATTTTCGGAAGAGGCGATGCAGCGGCTCCTCGAGCATCCCTGGCCTGGCAACATCCGCGAACTGAAGAACACGGTCGAGCGGGCGACTTATCGCACGGAAGGCGCGCTGATCGAGCGCGTGGAATTCGATCCCTTCCGGGGGCCCTTTGCGAGGCCGGTATCGGAATTTACGATTGACGATTTACGATTGACGAATCACGATTTACGATTGACGAATGAATCTTCCCTCATCGCAAATATCAGTTCCCCAATGAACCGCGCTGAATCATCAATCCCCAATCGCGAATCGTCAATCGTCAATCGTCAATCGTCAATCGTCAATCTCAATGGGGCTATTGAGGCGCTTGAAATTGACTACCTGCGGCGCGCGCTGCAGGCGACGCGCTACAACCAACGCCGCGCAGCCGAATGGCTGGGGCTGACCTACCACCAATTCCGCGGCCTTTACCGCAAACATGCCAATATTTTGCAAACGGAATTTGAAAAATAATAGTTCCTTACAAAGAAAGATGATTCCAACTTGGTCATAAAAATTTCTAAGGCATAGATTTCATCCTTTATTTATGCGCGCTTTCTCAACATTTGAAAAACGCCAATCTTTGGGGAACCATTGCCTGAATAGTCCCGGTCCTGCCCCAGTTAAGGATATTTTTGAATCAATTTACAGGCAGAATCATTGAGGGCAGAATCATAATGATTCTGCCCTCAATGATTCTGCCTGTATTTTGCGCGCTTGCTCGACCTTTGAAAGCCACCCACTTTGATGAAATTATTGCCTGAATGGTTCCGGCTCTGCCGGGTTAAGAGATTTCCAATTTCCGGCCGCGGCGGCGCGCCAGTTCGCTGTGATAGCGAGTCCCGAGCGTGGCGGCGTTTTCTCGCGCCCATTCGCTGAGGCGGATGCTGCCGGTTGGCGCGGAATCCACACACAGCAAGCCGGCCATCAGCCCGCCGACTTCCTCGCGGGTCAGCATGACGTCGCTCAGCAGCATTCCCAATATTTTTGCAGTCAGAATGCCGAAAAGAATCGGAACGCGAACAATAAGGCGGCGCTTGCCGAGAACGACGGCGATCATCTTGATTAGGTCGCGGTATTCGTAGGTCTCAGGACCGATGGCGTCGAGAATGACATTGCCTTTGGAGTCAGCGCTTGCGGCGGTTGTGGGGTGGACGGGGTGGACGGGGTGGACGGGGTGAACGGAGTGGATGGGGTGGACGGGGTGGATGGCGTTTGGGCCTTCTGCTGCCTTCATGCCTTGTTCAACCGCCAGCTGGGCGAAATCATCCACGTGGATCGGCTGGAGGCGATAGCGCCCGTTGCCGAAGATGCCGATGACGGGCAGCAGCCGCACCGCCCATGCGATGTTATTGATAAGAATGTCTTCCTTGCCAAAAAGAACGGCGGGACGAAGGATGGTATTGGCGACGCCGGTTTCCTTGAGCGCCCGTTCGAGCTGGGCCTTGCCGCGAAAATATTCGAACGGCGAATCTTCGGAAGGGTTGGTGATGCTGGTGTGGACGATGCGTCTTACGCCCGCGCGCTTGGCGGCTTCGAAAAGGCGCAAAGTATTTTCCACCGCGCTCGCGTGCGAAAAACGCTCGGCGTTGAAGCGAACCCAATAGGTGTTATAGAGCACGTCCACGCCGCGCAAGGATTCCGCAAGCCGATCCACATCATCGAAGCAAAGCGGCCAGGCTTTAACCTTCCCGCCAAACGGATTGGGACGATCAGGCGAATTGGTCAGCGTACGGACTTCGCAGCCTGAATCAAGCAGCCGCTGCGCAATATAGCGTCCGGAAAAACCGAAGGCGCCTGTGACACAATGAACGCCGGGAGAAGACATGGAAGGCGCCTTTTGCAGAAGGGTGGCTTTATTAAAATGTCTGCATGCGCGTCAGGGCAACCCAAATTCGGCTTTATCCAGATTGGCGCCGAATGGTAGGCCGCTCCGCTCCGCCGGGCGGCCTTGGCGCGCTGTGGCCGCCCGACGGAGCGGAGCGGCCTGCCATCCGGCGCCAGCTTGGGGGAACGCGCTGAATCATTCCTGAAGTCTGCGATTTCGCTGGCATTATTTGATCGTCATAAGATGCTCGGAACTGGCGATTCCATCTCCTGATTGCCCATTGAGGCGATAGATCGCCGTGATGCGGTAGGTGGCGCCTTTTTTTAGTTCATAGGCGAAAAGCGCCGAGCCGGTGAGGAAGGGGAAGGACGCATTCACTTCATTTTGCCTTCCTCCTTATGGGCGGGATGAATATCAACGTGGCAAGGACCATGAGAGCGAATGCTGCATAAGCCACGGCAAAAACCCAGTCCGGGGCTTCATAGAAGATCAACTTTTGAAGCCAGTGTTGGATAAAGGCGCCGGAGTACGGGGCGTCGCCGGCGGCTTCGCGCAATTGATTTTCCCAAATCGTGAGCGGACAGATTTGGCCGGCGATAGATTGCGCGGCCACACCTGCGATCGCCAGCAGATGCGCGAGCCGGAACCACAGATTGCGCGTCCACGCCCACCGCCGCCACGCCCCCGCCAGAATCAAACCAAACCCGAAAACCACGAAGGCAATAAAGGCGGTGTGAACGATGAGGATCGCATCTGCTAATATTTGATATTGGATGTGTCCGTTCATGTCATGCCATGCTCAGTCCTAATGCGGTTCGGCGTGGCGCCAGCATTTGGAGTGCGGCTGCTTGCTGCCGCTTTAGCTACGCTTATCCAAAAGATTGATCGAAGCAAAAGCGGCAGCAAGCAACCGCACTCCAAATGCTGGCGCCATTCCATTCCGCATTAATCCGATCTCTTTTGAATGAGTATTTGTGAAAAGAATCCGGTATCAGAATCCCGCCGGAGGCGCGCCTTTGGCGGGCTTACCGGGTAATGTATCCATCGGCGAATCGTTCTTGGCTTTGGCGGGAATGCGCGGCGCCGCTTTGGTTACTTGCGCCTCCACTGTTTCGCCCTCTTTGACGGTTACGCGTTTGGCATTCGGGTCTTTGCCTTCGATGTGAAACATCGGATCGGCGCTTAGAAAATATTCTCCAGGCGGAACGCCCGAGAATTCAAACCGGGCATCCTCCTTGCAATTCATCGAGCCGCCCCAGCTGCCAACTTTATTACCGCCCTGTGGGTTAATGCTCACATTGATCTGGCCCGTCAGCGTTGTGCCGTCGCCGCTGACCACCTTTCCGCGAACGGCGCCCGTGCCCGTCATGACGATTTTTATATCGTCGTTGGGAATCTTGTATAGCTCGAAGAGGAACGTGGCTTGATGCAGCGAGGAAGAACTGCAATGGATTTGCGTGTAGCCTTGCGGAAGCGAGCGGAACTCGAAGCGCCCCTGTTCGTCGCTCTTTGTGGCGGCGTCGAGACAGGCATATCCCAAGCCGTCAATGCCAAGCACGGAATCAGCGGTGACGTTGACGCCCGCAAGAGGTTTGCCGTTGGAATCTGCGACAACGCCTTTGAGGCCGGCCTGCTTGAGCAACTCCGTGGCAAACTCATGATAGGTATTGTCCTTGTTGCTATAATTTCCTTGCGTTCGTGCGGCATAGCCTTCCGCGCGAACCTGGATATAATACCACCCGGCGGGAATCTTTGATACTTCGCCCAAGCCTTGGGCATTTGTCTTGGCGCGCGATACTCCCTCGCTCCCTCCCGAGTTTTCCGAACTGATTACAGTGATTTCCGCGCCGTTGACCGGCTGGCCGGTGGACATGTCATAGATGGTTCCGCAAACCATCCCGCCGCCGACCGGTTTGACGGGCGCCGATTCCTCGCGCTTGTCTATGACGCGGACGTTGGGCGGAACCACCACGTCTTTCCAGACGATCATGCCTTCGCCGCCGATATAAACGTCAATCTGCGGCGGCGGAACCGGCTGCCGGAAATTGGGTTGACTCGAACCCCAAACGCTTTTGGGGTTGTTGTAGAGATGATGCCAGCTGGCGGGAATCCATACCGTGAAGCTCCAATCCATCCGCGCCTTCTTGTTTTCCTTATTGTTCTTCTCAACCTTATCCTCTTTGTCCCTAATAAAAGTGCTATATTTCGGCCCATCATTCACGACCAGCGTCAGCCGGCGCCCTTCGTCGCTCTTGGTTTGTCCGCCTTCCTTGGAGTTCGCCGGTCCCAGCATGGACCCCGGCGCCTGGATCGCGGCAAATACTTTCAGGGCTTCATTGAATTCGGCGGTATCCTTGCAGCGATACTCGAAGTGGGATTCACCGCCGCCGAACGGCGGTCCCTCCCAATGGCCCAACCGGCCGGGAAGATTCGCCACTTTTTCCGAGCCCGCCGGCCAGCCCATGTTTTGCACGGGCTGGCTGCCGGTACTTGTCATGATCAGGGCAAACAGCGAGGCGGGCGCATACCAGCATAGGAGGACCGCCGCAAGACATGAGAATAAGAATAACCTTTGGGAATATTTCATCTCAATAACGCCTCCTTAAATAAATAATAGTGCTGAGATTGGCTCTCAGCGCTTGTGCTGCTTTTTATTTCAGACGCGATTGGGTGTATTTAAGTTCGCAAAAAAATATTCCATCCCTGATTGCCAAAGACTTTTTTCCATTCGCGCTGTCCGGTTGCGGGCGCGGGATGTCCGGGAGGCTGGACGATGTAATCAGGCTTGAAGACACGGAGCAGCTCGTCCGAATCCTGCCGCCAATAGGCGTTCAGCAATTTCCGTTTGTATTCATAATTGGTCGTGTTCAGGGGATGGCCGAGCGCCGTTGTGTGCGGCGTGAACATGGGAAGCAGATAATCCAGCCCGCCTTCCGGATGTTCTTGCGCCACGGCGATGCGCTGGGGCGAAGAGATTTTTTCGAACCACTGAATCACCTCCCAATCCGCGCGCGGAATCAAGGCGACGCGATGCTTGGCCATGTCTATCTCATAAAATTTTTTGAGATAGAGGATATTGTCCGGAACCGTCAGCGACAGCAGCGCAACGGCAAGAATCGCGCCGGCCGCCGCGGGTCGCCAGCGTAGCCGCGCCGTGATGAGCCGCAGCGACCATGCCGCCGCAACGATCAGCGCCAGCGAAATATATCCTCGCGCGAAATGAAGCGGCTGGCTGGGCTGCTTCATGAAAGGAAACCGCTCGACGCTCATCAGCACGGCAGTGACGATCAGCAGCGACAGCCAAAGCCGCCCCGGGCGCGTCCGCGTCATCCAACGCCGGAAGCGCCGGAACGCCAGCGCAAACACGCCGATGGCGATCCATAAACCATCGCTCATGGCCACCTCGTCCCAATAAACCGTCAGCGCCGTCCACATCCAGCGCTGCATCATGGCGCGATGCGATTCAAAGGAATCCAGGAACGGGCCGTAGTAGCCGCAGGCCAGCGCATTGAGCCCCAGCGCGCCCAACCACCATCCCCAATCGCTGTGCCGCCGCGAAGGACTTATCAACGCGAACGTGAGGAACAGCGAGGTGATCGCGCCCGTCTGCAAGCCGGTGAAGGGATGCGAACACCACGTCAGCGCCAGGAGCGCAAGGGCGGCGGCGCGACGACCCTGGATCAACAGGATGAAGACGCCGAAGGCAAGGCAATGATAAAATGTTTCCGTCGAGAGAAACAGTTGCCGCCACAGGTAGAACCATTCGGAAATGGGGTCATCCATCTTGACGAACGTCTCGAAAAATCCACTTCCGCGCGCGAAGTGGCTGACTGCCGCGATGGCCCACGCCAGACCGCCTGAAAGGCTGGCGCACACAAAGGCAAGCCGGCGGAAAGCGGGATTGGGGATCTGCCGCTGGATCAACCGCCAGAGCAGCCAGATCATGCCGGCGCCGAAGAGGAATCGGAGGATTTGATCCTGCGCCGCGAAGGGGATTCCGATCCGCCAAAGCCATCCGAACAAAACAAAAATGAACTGGCCATAGATCAGATCGGGCCGCCGCTCCCATTCGTAGGGATTGGGATAGCGCCAGACTCCGTCGCCGCGGTCGAAGATCGCGCGCCCATAAGTGTAATAAAGCGGAACGTTGCTGAAGGTGAATCCAAGGAAAACCTGGTCAGGGCCGGTCTGGCGATAGATGCAGTAATCCACGACAGCCAGCGTCCCTCCGGACACGGCGAGGGCGAACAGCAGTGGGATCCATGAGAAGGAGAAGCGGGCGAATATGCGGGGGCGTGTGCGCTTCGATGGGCGGGCAGTGACGACAGACGGCGTAGGCGGTGAAGAGAGTGGAGGCGGAATGTGCGGTTGCGGAATAAGCGAAGGCGGCGGCGGTGGAGAAGGCAGCTGCGATGGAGGTTGCAGCGACGAAGGGGGTTGCGATGAAGGGGGCTGTAATGAAAGAGGCGGCGATGAAAACAGAATCGGCGAAGATGAAGACAGTGGATTCGTGAACATGACGGTATCCCTATGGCGAATTTTCTTATGCTGTCTGGAACCGGCGCAAGGCAATTGTGGGGAAATGATTGCGGGAAAAGAACGTAAGAGATGGATCTTTAATAATTTTGCTTCAGAGAACGCAAAGAATGCAAAAAGTTGCGAAGTTGCTAGCCGATTCGCGGATTGCTTGGTTTGGCCTGTTATGTGGATGTTTTCTTTGTGTTCTTTGCGTTCTTTGTGGTTGGTGGGCAGCGGGTGATAGGTCATGAACTATTATATACGGCGGGGGGAGGAGGGGTGTGTATATGATGGCGGATTTTGTATAAATGTGGATGCTTGCGCCGGCAGGATGCCAGCGCTCCCAGTTGCTCCCAGTTGCTCCCAGTGGTTCCTCTTGCGCGATGAAGGCGCCGGCGTTACTCTCATGTCTTTGCATACAGCGCATTCGACGGGAGTCGTCTTCCATGGATGAAAGGCTGGCGCGATGGGTGGGGGTTGGATTTTTTTTCTTTTATCTGCTGACGGCGTCGGGGCGCGAGCATTACGGCGATGAGAGCCGCTATTTATCCATGGCGCGCAACCTGCTGCTGCACGGCAAGCCCCAGGCCACGATCGAGTATCCTGACGCAAGCGGCAAGATGGCTTCGGCGTCCGGATACGTTTGGTATCCGCTGGGACAGAGCCTGTTGCTGCTGCCCTTCGCGGCTGCCGAGATGGCGTGGAAAGGGTCATTCCCCGGGGCGCCGGAAATCGCCTCCCGATTGATTATCCTCGCGCTGCCCGCGGCGCAATGCGCGACCATGACGGCGCTGCTCTTCCTTCTAATTCGGATGGGCGGCGCGGCGGGCAGCGCAGCGGGCAGACGCGGGGCGCTTTCTCGCAAAGCAGCCTTGGCGATGGCGATGGCCGCCGGTTTTGCGACGCAACTCTGGCCTGCCGCTTCGACGCTCTACGCGGATACCAGCGGCGCTTTTTTCATCGTGGTGGCTGTGTGGTGTCTGGCGCGCTTTCGCCTGCTGAAGCTGGAAGCGCGCTGGCTGGTTCTGGCGGCAGCGGCGGCGGCGTTTGCCTGCTTGTGCAAAAACCCTTTTGCGCTGGCCTGTCCGGCGCTGGCGATATATGGGCTATGGGAACTCGTCGGACGCTATAAACGCGACGGCGTGCGAAACGTCTGGCGCGCGGCGTTGGTTCTGCTCTTGTGCGCGATCCCGTTTCTGGCGGTGGCCGGCGTTCAGCTGTGGTACAACTGGCTGCGTTATGGCTCTGTCTGGCGCTTTGGCTATGAGGCGCATGCGCAAACGAATCAATTCGGATATTCGACGCCGCTTGTGGTGGGACTGTACGGCCTTTTCCTCAGCTCCGGGCGCAGTTTTTTTCTCTATAGCCCGCCGTGCCTGTTGGCGTTGGTTGGAGCGCGGCGCTTCGCCCGGAAACTTCCCGCCGAAGCGGCGCTTGTGGCGGGAGTCTGCGTTCCGTTGATCCTGTTTTATGCGAAGTGGTGGGCGTGGTATGGCGGATGGGAATGGGGCGCTCGCTTTTTCATCTTCATGATTCCGCTGTTGATGTGGATGTCGGCGCCCGCGTGGCAATGGCTGGACCGGCGCGTGCTTCCCTCGGCGGCGCGGCGCTGGCGGCTGGCGGCGTGCGGACTTCTGCTGGCGGCCTCCATTTTCGTTCAGTTGATGGGCGTATTGATTCATCCCAAAATCTATTGGCAGATGCTGGTCCAGGAAGTGAGCATCTTCAAGAGGCCGGTTTTCGAGAAAGGCGTCTGGGAGCCGCGCGACGACGCGCTGCTGGCGCATTTTGTTCCGGACTTCAATCCGGTATCGGCCCACGCCTGGCTGGTTTGGGCGACGTGGAACCAGGACCGTTTGAGCGAGAGCGAATTGCTGGCGCGCTGTCCGTGGCGCGGACTGAACGAGGAGTGGACGCCACGTAGCGTCAAGCCGTATTTGGGATTCAATATCTGGTTTTGCAGCGAGTGGCGCCGCGCGGATGGGACCAGGGTTGGAACGGCAGCAGCGGCTCTTTTGTTCGCGGCGCTATGCGCTCTGTGCTTTGGCAATCTGTTTCGCCTGCTGCGCTTGCGCGATGAATTCCGACCAGGCTAGCGGTCTTTCAATATTGAAATGCGGATTTGTGAATTAGCGCTTGCCATAGCATATTATCCGTGATATTATATATTCGTGATTCAGTCGTTCAAAAATGACGGCGCGGAAGATATTTTTAACGGCGAACAGACAAAAGCCGCCAGAAGACTTTGTCCGGAAGTACTGTGGAAAGCCGCGGCGCGCAAACTGGAATTCCTGGACTCAGTCGCCTCGCTTCAAGAGTTGCGCGCGCCTCCAGGCAATCGGTTGGAAATGCTGGCAGGCGATCGAAAGGGGCAACACAGCATCCGCGTCAATGACAGATTCCGGATTTGCTTTATCTGGACGGAATCCGGGCCAGAAGAAGTTGAGATTGTTGACTATCATTAGGAGATAATTATGATTCGCATACCAACCCACCGGGCGCCAACGCATCCTGGCGAGATGCTTCTGCAGGAGTTTTTAGTTCCCATGGGCTTGACTCAACGCCAGCTGGGGGATGGGATCCATGTTCCCTATCAGCGCGTCAACGACATTATCAATGGGCGCAGAGGGATCACGCCAAGCACTGCATTGCGGCTGGCGAAGTTTTTCGGAACGAGTCCAGACCTTTGGATGAATTTCCAGCTGCGATGGGATTTATATTTCGTGCAAAAAGCAGAAAACGCCGCGCTCAAGGCGATCAGGCCCGGCAGACACATTCGCCAGATGAATAATTGAGATATCCAAGGGCCTTCTGGGTCTTATGGGACCTATGGGGCCTATGGGACTTATGAACCTCATGCAATTTCATTTTCCCGCGGCATCGGCGGGGCCAAGGTTTTTGAAGAGGCAAAGTCCATCCTTGCCCGGCGCCACGATGTCCAGACGGCCATCGCCGTTCATGTCGGCGATCCAGAAAAAGATTCCGCAGCCTTTGCCTTCGGGACGCAGGGCTGAATTGATGACGTTCTTCTCGAAGTGGTCGCCCGCCCATTTGAAATAAAACATCCCGACCGGTTCGGTGTCGGCCTCGCCGGGGTCTTTGCCGTTGTGGGCGCGATAGCGTTTGCCGGAGACGATTTCTTTTTGTCCGTCGCCGTCTATGTCAATGTACCAGAGGTCATGGTACTGCGAGGATTTCATGTCTATCTCATGCTTGGTCCACGTCCGGTTGTCGCCGTCTTTTTTCTGCTCATACCAAAACAGGCCGTAGTTGTGCGCGGCGCCGACGATAAGGTCATTCAAGCCGTCGCCGTTGACGTCGGCCACGAGGACCGGGCAGCTGGCTGAGGCGAGCGTGAACTCTTTATGGAATTTCCATTCGCCCTTCCAGCGGTCTTCCGGCGCTTCGAGCCATCCATTGTTGAGGACGAAATCGCCGCGCCCGTCGCCGTTGATGTCACCGAAGCCAAAGCCATGGCCGCTTTTTTCCTTATAAATTACATGCTCGGTGAATTCGCCGGTTCCTTTGCCTGCGGCATCGGTCTTGAGCTTATAAGCACGCAGCGGACCGCTCGGCGTATTCGGGACGATCTCGAGTTTCCCGTCGCCATCCACGTCCCAGGCGCGCGTCGTCTCGACGTTGCCCGTTTTTGTGGTGACGTGATCCGTCCATTGCTTCGAGCCGTCGCCCTTGGGATTCTCGCGCCAGTAAAGCGAGCCGCCGAACCATCCGCCATCCACAAAATCCATATAGCCGTCGCCGTTGACGTCCATCGGGATCATCGAAAAATTGTCGAAGTATTCTCCCTGCGGTTTCAGGTCGCCGATCTTGAACTTCTGTTTGAAGTCCGGCCCTTTGTACCACCAGGCGCCGCTGACGATGTCCATGACGCCGTCGTTGTCCACGTCGAAGGCCGCGGCCGATTCATACTTCTCGTCGGCGATGACGATTTTTTGGAACTTGAGCGGCGCGGCGCTGCTCTTCTTTCCGGCGCCGGCAGCAGCAGCAGGGTTTTGCGCAAAGGCCGCAGAAGCGCCCATCAATGAAAGCATGGCGCCGTAAAGGATCATGCGCGCAAACAAGATAACCGGAAGGCCCCCAAAGCGCGAACAGTTCATCTGACTTCTCCTTGACATGAAAGCGATGCGAACGGAACTGGTTTCAGTTTGCCTCAAGCTGTGGCGCCCGATCAATGGCTATCCATAGCCAAACATAGCCAAACTTCACAGTAGATTGTTTTTTCAATGAAAGCGCGGTTCCTTGGTTGATTCCGCGCCGGGAGGCGATAGACTCTCTTTCGCAGACACAAACTGAAGTTTGAACTCCAGACACAAACTGAAGTTTGAACTCCAAACACAAACTAAAGTTTGAACTCCAAACGGAACTCCAAACGGAAGGTATTTATGAGCGATTCATCGCGTGTTATTGCGCTGGGGCATAGCCCGGATCCGGACGATGCGTTCATGTTTTATGGACTGGCCAAGGGGCTCGTTGAAACCGAAGGGCTGGTCTTCGAGCATATCCTGCAGGATATCCAGACGCTCAACGAACGCGCCACGCGCGGCGAGCTGGATATCACCGCGCTTTCGGTTCATGCTTATGTCTACGTCCGCGATCAATACCAATTGCTCGACGCCGGCGCAAGCATGGGCGATGGGTATGGCCCGATGGTCGTCATGAAAAAGGCAGCGCCCATCAGCGACCTGAAAAAAATCACGATCGCCATCCCCGGGAGGCTGACATCGGCGGCATTGGGGCTTAAGCTTTGTTTGGGAGAATCGCCCGTTGCGGTGATTCCTTTCGATCGGATTATTCCCGCCGTCGTGCGCGGAGACGTCGCCGCCGGGTTGATCATTCATGAAGGGCAGCTAACTTACGCGCAGGCGGGATTGGAATGCGCGCTGGATTTGGGCAAATGGTGGAAGGAGAAGACGGGGTTGCCGATGCCGTTGGGCGTCAACGCCGTCAAGCGGGATTTGGGTTCGGAGATGATTGCGCAGTTGAGCCGGATTCTTTCCGCCAGCATTGATTACAGCCTGACCCATCGCGCGGAAGCGACGCGGCATGCCCTTCAATGGGCGCGGGATATGGGGATGGAACTGGCGGACCGCTTTATCGGGATGTATGTGAATGACCTGACCGTGGACATGGGCGAACGCGGCCGCCGCGCCATCGCCGAGTTTCTCGGGCAGGCGGAGCGAAGCGGGTACATCCCGCGAGGAAGTTCGAAGGTTTAAGGAACCATAGGAAACCGCTGATAAACGCTAATGTGCGCTAATGAATTGGATTGCGAAATATTATAGAACACGGATGACGCGGATGTCACGGATATTCACGGATTTGCATTAATCCGTGAATGTCCGTGACATCCGCGTCATCCGTGTTCTATTTCGGCGCCTCCTCAAAATTTATGCGAAAATACTCAACGCGAAAAAGCAATCAAACGCGAAAAAAGGACACGCATCGCGCTATTGTTGTGCGCGGAGCGCGGACGCATAATCTCAAGAATATAGATATCGAAATTCCTCTGGACCAGTTGACGGTGATCACGGGGCCGTCGGGATCGGGCAAATCCTCGCTGGCGTTCGATACGCTGTTCGCCGAAGGGCAGCGGCGCTTCGTCGAATCCATGTCCACATACGCGCGGCAATTCATCCAGCAGATGCCGCGTCCGGAAGTTGACGCCATCGAATGCATCCTTCCCTCGATTGCGCTCGAACAAAAAAACAGCGTCAAGAACGCGCGTTCCACCGTCGGAACCGCCACGGAAATCCGAGATTATCTGGGGCTGATTTTCGGGAGGATCGGAAGGATTTTTTGTCCCCAGTGCGACAAGGAAGCCGTCGCCTACGCCCCGGAAAGCGCCGCAGACTGGCTTGCGCGCCTCCCCGAAGGAATCCGTTTGATGGTCGCGGCGCCGGTGGAGGTGGAGGAGACGCGGAGAGGGGGAGACGCGGAGACGCGGAGAGAGGGAGACGCGGAGACGCGGAGAGGGAAGACGCGAAGAAAGCCAGCGGCAAGTCCGTGTCAGTCCGTGTCGGTCCGTGTCGGTCCGTGTGAGCCGCCTGGAAACGAGAGCGAAGAAGCAACAGAAACCCAGAACACGGTACTGGGCGCACTCGTTCGTGATTTGATGAAGCAGGGCTGGCAGCGTTTATGGTTGAATGGGCAATTGGCGGAACTGGATGAAATCAATCCTGAACAGTTGGCGCATGCCAATATCCTGCATGTCGTCACGGACCGCGTTGTTCTCGGCGCCGGCGCGATGGAACGGTTGACTGTCGCGCTGGAGGCGGCGTTTGCGCTTGGCAATGGGCGAGCCGAAGTGATTACGCCCGAAGGCGACGTGTATCGCTTTTCCAACGATCTGGTCTGCCCCGGATGCGGGCGCCGCTTCGATCCGCCGCAGCCGGCGCAATTTTCGTTCTATAGCCCTCTCGGCGCCTGCCAGAAATGCCAGGGTTTCGGCCGCATCATCAGCATTGACATGGACAAGGTCATTCCCAATCACGATCTTTCGATGAACGAAGGCGCCGTGCATCCCTGGAATACCTTCATGAATGCCGGCATGTACGACTGGTTCCGCGAAGTCCTCAAGCGCGAGCCGTTTCCGTGGGACCGCCCGTTTCGCAAGCTGTCGAAAAAGCATCGCCGCTGGGTTCTGGAAGGATACAAGGAGTTTTGGGGCGTCAAAGGATATTTCGAATTCCTGGAACGCAAAAAATACAAAATCCAAAATCGGGTCATGCTGGCGAGGTATCGCGCTTATATTCCCTGCGATGAATGCAGCGGGGCGCGTCTGGCCGAAGCGGGGCGCATGGCGCGAGTGAGCGGATACCGGATGCACGATCTGGCGCTGATGACCATCGAGCAGCTAGGCCCCGTCATCCGCGGGCTGACGCTGACGCAGCGCGAACGCGAAACCGTGGCGCTGCCGTTGCGCGAATTGCTGGCGCGGCTCGAATACCTCAACGCCATCGGGCTGGGCTATCTCACGCTCAACCGGCAGACGCGCACCCTGAGCGGCGGCGAGACGCAGCGCATCAATCTGGCCACGGCGCTTGGCAGCGCGCTGACGGGAACGCTTTACGTCCTGGATGAACCGACCGTCGGCCTGCACGCCCGCGACACGGAGCGGCTGCTGACTGTGCTGCAGCGGCTGCGCGATCACGGCAATACGCTGGTGGTCGTCGAGCACGATCCGCTCATCATGCGCGGCGCGGACCATATCATTGATCTGGGTCCGGCCGCCGGCGAGCGCGGCGGGGAATTGATCTATAAAGGCGGCGTCCAAGGCCTGCTCAAATGCAAAAAATCCCTGACGGGCGCCTATCTGAGGGGTCAGGGGTCGGGGGTCAGGGGTCAGGGCGCGGGGCGCGGGACTCGGGATTCGGGGCTCGGGACTCGGAATTCAGGGCTAGGGACTCGGGATTCGGGACCTGGGACTCAGGATTCACAATTGACGATTTACGCATCACGAATCACAAAACACGAATCACGAATCACAAACCCCGATTCCCGAATCCCGAATCCCGAACCCCGAATCACGAATCACGAATCACGAACCCCGAGTTCCGAATCCCGAACCCCGAACAGCTGGCTCAAAGTCTGGGGCGCGCGGCAGAATAATTTGAAAAACATTGATGTCGCATTTCCGATGGGGATACTTTGCTGTCTGACGGGCGTGTCGGGTTCGGGCAAAACCTCGCTGCTCCGCGACATCGTCTTCGCCGCTTATGCGCGCCAGAAGGGGAACATCGTCACGGATGTCGGCCTTTATGGCCGCATTGAAGGCTATGATCAACTCGACGCGGTGCTGATGATAGACCAGACCCCGCTGGGCCGTTCGGCGCGCTCGAATCCAATCACTTATACCAAGGCTTATGACGAGGTTCGCGCCCTGTTCGCCGAAGCCGCCGTCATGCAGGGACGCCGCCTGACGCCGAGCCATTTCTCATTCAACGTGGATAAGGGGCGCTGCCCGGTGTGCGAAGGAACCGGCATGGTTTCGGTGGACATGCATTTCCTGGCGGATATCGAAATGACGTGCGAAGCGTGCGAAGGGCGGCGCTTCAAGCCGGAAGTCCTGACCGCCAGCTATGCGGGCCGCTCGATTGTGGACGTGTTGGAGATGACGGTGGAACAGGCGACGGAGTTTTTTGCCGGACATCCCAAAATCGTGCGAGCGCTGGCGCCGTTGCGCGACGTCGGCCTGGGCTATATCCGGCTGGGCCAGCGCACCTCGACCCTGAGCGGCGGCGAGGCGCAGCGGTTGAAGCTGGCGGGCGTCTTGGCGACACGCGGTCTGAAGCAACGCTCCCTCCTGCTCTTCGACGAACCCACCACCGGCCTTCACCCGAGCGACATCGAAACGCTTCTGAAGGCGCTCAACCGGCTGGTGGAGGCGGGGAACAGCATCATCGTGATCGAACACAATCTGGACTTCATCGCGCGCGCGGACTACGCGATTGATTTGGGTCCTGAGGGTGGCGAGGGCGGCGGGCGGGTCGTATTCGCCGGTCCGTTGCCCGATCTGCTGGACGTTGAGGATTCCCACACCGCGCGCTGCCTGCGACAATATCTTGAGGTTTTTTGAATAAGAAATATGCGATCAAGATCAAGCAAATGCGCTTGCAGCCCCGGTCATTCGGGCAATAAAATATCGTTTATCAAAATGAAACTTCACCTGCATGAAAACATTGGACCCAAATTTATTAAGTGAAATCACTCATCGCCTGACTGACGAGTTTCAGCCAGAGGCGATTTTCCTTTTTGGATCGCATGTCTGGGGCGTTCCAACGGAGGATAGCGATCTGGATTTGCTCGTAGTCGTTCCCGACAGCGACGAGGAGCCGCCGCTGCGCGCGCGAAGGGCTTACAGATGCCTGCGCGGCATTTCGGCGCCCAAAGATATTATAGTGAACACCTTGGCGGAGACCGAGCGCCAGCGATCGGTTCCTGCTTCATTAATGCGGCGAATATGGCTGGAAGGCAGGCGTTTGTATGAACGACGCTAAGCTTCAAATGGCGCGCGAATGGATCATCAAAGCGAAGCACGACCTGGAATCGGCGAAGAAACTCGCTTTGGGCAATAATCCAATACTGGACACAGCCATCTACCATTGCCAACAGTCAGGGGAGAAAGCCATCAAGGGCTTTTTGCTCTTGCATGATGCTCCTATTCAGAAAACGCATGATATCACGGCCCTCGTGGCGCAAGCATCTGAATTTGAAAAACAATTTGTATCTCTTTTGGATGATGGTGAAATATTGACTCCATACGCGACCCTGTATCGCTATCCCCTTCAGCCGGTACGAGAGCCGTCACTTGAGCAGTTCTCCCAAGCCATTCGATCTGCTGAAAATCTGTATCAAACCGTCTTGCGTTTTGCTCCGGAGTTGTCTCATTTATGAGAGTCAGAATCGCAGACTTATTTCCTTACGAATGCGCGGGCGTGAATTTGCGCTATGACAAAGCCATACAGATTATCGAGTCCGGTCAAGCGATAGATACTCCCCACGTTACTATCCTCCGATCCGGCGAAATAATGGCCGTTGATGGCAATAATAGAATAAAAGCTGCCAAGGATAAAGGTTGGGTGGAGATTGATGTAGTGTTGGACAAAAGCCGAACGAAAGAGCAAATGCGCCTTTTTGAAAATACGCTCATATTGCGCAAATGCAAAGGACAAAAGGGATTTGAGAATTTTTCTATTGTGTCAGAGAAAGAGCGGGAGCGATTGACAGACGAGGAATTCGAAGAAATTCTTAAGCCCCCATGATCATTTGATAACGGCGTCGGTCCCACAACGACATCTCCTTGCCGCTCAATGTGCTTATTATAGCGTTGACATCCCCTTTCCATCGGCATAGCATCCTTGCGACTAAATTTAGCGCATGACCTTCCAGCAGGAGAATCAAAGCATGGCGACATTTCAATACACCGCGCGCAATGCGCAAGGCGCCTTAGTCACCGGCAGTCTCGAAGCGGCTGACCAGGCTGCCGCCTCCCGGTCCTTGCGCGAAAAAGGGATGATCCCCAGCCAGATCATGGTTGCGGCGGCCGCCAAGCCCAAGCGCAGGATGAAATCCAGGCGCGGGCGCATCAAGCTGGATGACATGGTGGTTTTCTCGCGCCAGCTGGCGGTGATGATCCGTGCCGGCTTGCCGCTGATTGAGATATTGAACATCCTGGCCGAGCAATTGGAAAAGCGGCGCTTCCAGGAGATTGTCGGCCAGATCGAGCGCGAAGTGGAGGCCGGCTCCACGTTTACCGAGGCCTTGCAGCGCCATCCCAGGGTTTTCAATCAGTTCTTCATCAGCATGATCCGCGCGGGCGAAGCCGCCGGTATGTTGGATACCATCCTGGAGCAGGTGGCGACCTATCTGGAGAAAAGCGCCTCGCTTCAGCGCAAGATCAAGGCCGCCGTGGCCTATCCGGCGTTCGTCTCGGGATTCGCCCTGTGCCTGATTTGGGGCCTGATGGTCTTCGTCATTCCGAAATTCGAGGATATTTTTTCCGGCCTGGGTTCCAAGATGCCGCTCATGACGCAGATCGTCATCAACATCAGCCGCTTCATGATCAACTACTGGTACATCATGATAGCCTTGATCGTCGGCGGGGTGATAGGTATCCGTTTGTGGTATCGAACCAATACCGGACGACACGCCATTGACGCCTTCAAGCTGAAAGTTCCCGTTTTCGGCCCCCTGTTCCTCAAAGGCGGCGTGGCCAAGTTCACGCGCACGCTCAGCACCCTGATCCGCGCGGGCGTCAACATCCTGTCGGCGCTGGAGATCGTGGCGCGCACGTCCGGCAACATCCTGATCGAGGACGCGCTGTATAAGACCCGCGCCAGTATTCAGGGTGGAGAAAGCATTTCCAAGCCGATGGATGAATCCGGCGTGTTCCCGCCCATGGTCGTCCGCATGATCGCCGTCGGCGAACGGACGGGAAATTTGGAATCCATGCTTCAAAAGATCGCCGATTTTTATGAAGACCAGGTGGATGCCACGGTCAGCGCCCTGACGTCGCTGATTGAGCCTTTGCTGATAATCATATTAGGCGTCATCGTCGGCTGCATCGTCATCTCCATGTTTCTGCCGATGTTCAAGATGCTGGAGGATTTGGGATAATGATAGATCCGGCTCTGGAAAAAAAACTTGAAGAATGCAAGCAAATCCGCGAATGCTGGCGCCAGTTCCGTGATTTTTTCACCCTGGCCGTCAGCAAGCAGCCTATCACTCACGAAAAAGAACTGGAATTCCTGAAGGTTAAAAGCAGGCTGGCGATTCTGCATGACTCGTATATGGAGGCGATTCGTTCCAGTCCCAAGACCGCGCAGAACATCATGATCATCGTCAGCCGTTCGATCACACTCAAACATGTGGCCGAGCTGAGCATCGCGGAAACCAAAAAGCGTTTGGCGCAATGATTTATTTCGACGTTGGCACCAAACTCTATGAAAATCCAAAAACGCAGGCGCTGGGCGTCATGTTGCGGGGCATACAACGCTTCTTCAACGCCGATTTTCCCTATAGGGATTTGGTGATAGAAAATGTCTTTCCCAAGACGATGCCCGGCAACAAACCCGGCGGGTGGAATGAGATTCGCGATCTGAAGGATCTCGCCAAGCAAAAAGCCATTGACACCACCAGGATGGTCTGGGGCGGCTCTACAACGAGTACGCTGGATTGCAGCGCCGAGCTCAACCGGGCCGAAGAATTCAAAGCGCTGGAAATCGTCTTCGATCAATACCATCGCACGCAATTTCATGTCAAACTCTTTTTCTTCAGGCTGCCCGGCGTTGACGACGCCAAGTCGGTCATGCGAAAATACAAAACTTTCAAGGACCTGCAGCCTAACACCGGCGGATATTGCAGCGACTATCGGGCGCTCGTGCCGAGAGCGAATGTGATCATCTGCATCTGCGCGAACCAACAGGGCCTGGTGGCAAGAGCGGGGGAAACTTTCTGGGGCATTTCCAAATTAGAGGAGCTTCCCCAGCTTCCCCAGCCCGGCAGCAAGGGTAGTCCGGCCTATTAGGAATCCAGCGGGTTTGGCAGGTCGCTGTCTGTCCTCATGGCGACGCAAGGATTGTTGTCGTTTAGCCGATAATGATCCATACTTGATTTGGTGTGAACATGCGGTGAAGGAAGGTTAACAATGAGGTTTAGCCTGGGGCATCATCCAACCGCGCGCCGCGGTTTTACCTTTATCGGTCTGATATTCGTTCTGATCATCATCGCCATTCTGGCGGGCGGATATTTCAGCGGCACGCCGGACGCGCCCATCGGCGCGGCCAAGCTAGGCCTTGACCGGTCCAAAGACATCACATGCAAAGTGAACCGCGACCAATTGCGCACGCAAGTCACGATGTGGCAGATCAACAATTCGGGGCAAAAGCCAACCCTCCAGGCTTTGAAGGCCGCCGCCATCAACACGGAACGCCTGTGTCCTGAAGGCGGCGTCTTCAGTATTGGCGCCAACGGAGAAGTGTATTGCTCCAAACACAATCCGGAACCGGCCGCCGAAGCCGCCAATCCCGTCCCTTCGGCGCCCACACCCCCCACGCCGCCCGGGCCTGCCAGAACCCCTGCTCCCACCGCGCCTGCTCGATCCTCCGCCGCCCCGACGCCAGAGCCGGGATCTGAGAATATTGGCTTGCTCGGCATCGAGCGCGCCAAAGCCCTCTCCCGGTAGCCAAAGTGTTCTGCGGTCGGAAGCGGCGCTTATCCGCATTGATCTTCTCTTCCTTACATGAATATTTGAGATGAGCTTGTATCATCGTTCTCGCGAGCATTAGCATTTGCAAGGCCGCATCCCGACCTATAGATAGGCGCCAAACCTTATGAAATACGCAGCGTGTCTATTAGCGCTGGCGCCGCATGGTAGGCCGTCCCGCTCCGCCGGGCGGCCATCGCGCGTCAAGCCCGCCCGACGGAGCGGGACGGCCTACCATGCGGCGCCAG
>JAPLSP010000627.1 GCA_026398575.1 Candidatus Sumerlaeota bacterium
GGGCGAGGGATTCGAGGACGTGACGTAAGGATAAGTTCCAAAGTCAATGTCCAGCATGATCCCCTGCGCGCCTTCGGCCAGAACTTTTTTGCCTTGCGCCAGCGCGTCATTGACCATGGCCACGCCGTCCACCATCATGGCGGCGATCCGTCCGGCGTGCGGCCAGACTTCATCCATGACGTCCTCTACCGTGCACATCGGTTCGCCATAAACCTTTTCGAAGAGGGGTTGATAAAATTCAATCGCCTCCGAGATGCGTTCGCGGAAGCGGCTTTCCGTCGTCAGGTCAACGACGCGCACGCCCTGGCGGGTGACTTTGTCTCCATAAGCGCAGCCGATCCCCCGCCCCGTGGTGCCGATCTTGCCCTTGCCGCGGCGTTTTTCCTGCAATTTGTCGAGCGCCCGGTGATACGGCAGAATCAGATGCGCGTTGGCCGCGATGCGCAGCTTGCGGGCAATGTCGAATCCAGCCGAAGTTAGCTCGGCGATCTCCTTGATCAGGGCGGCGGGATCAATTACGACTCCATTGCCGATCAGCGCCTGGCAGTTTTCATGCAGAATCCCCGAAGGAACCAGATGCATGACATATTTCTCGCCCCCAACCACAACCGTATGGCCGGCATTGGCGCCCCCCTGATAGCGGGCTACCAAATCCGCTTCCTCGGATAGGATGTCCACCATTTTCCCTTTGCCTTCATCACCCCATTGGGCGCCGACAATGACCGTTAGAGACACAAGCCGATTCCTTTCATGCAAGGGTTGCTTCCGAAAATATATAACCGGCGTTGGCCTGGGCCAAGCCGAAGCGCAGCATTACCGGACGCGAAAAGAGCGGACCGTCCGTTACAACCGTGTGATATTCCCCTTCTTCGCCGCAAGGGTCAATCTTCAGTTTCACAAATTCTTCATCGTGAAGAGAAACATGGGCGCCGCGCCCTGCCGTATCGCGCGATGGAGCGACAGGCACGAGTCCTTGCCGCCGCTCCAGGAGCAAAAACAAGGTGTATCACTCATTGCCATAGTATGCGAAATTCGGATCCAAAAAATTCATGCCTTTTCGAATCAACACCCCACGCAGTGAATTGCGATGCCGCCGGATAATTTATGCGTTTTCCAGGAAATTTTTTGCCGCCATGAAATTTTAGGCCGGCGATCGAAGAGAATCAGCCAGCCTTCGCGCGCGCCGATGGTATCCATGTATCCGCGCAATTGCTCTATCCCTTCGCCAACAGTCTTTGCGTCCCTTCGCACTTTGATTTCGATGGGGTAAGCGCAATCCTTGAAGCGAATAAGGATATCCATCCGTCCGCGCCCTGCGGCGTATTCGCGCTCGATCATGCCCTGCGCGTTGATGACACGCTGCAAAAACGCCAACAGGATCAAATGCGGCGCGGCTTCCTTGTATTGATACACCTCCATCCAGCTGGCGCTGTTTCGCCGCCAGAAATCCTGAAACTCGCCCAGTAGCTTCCTCATGTTGAGGCGCCCGTCCTCAATGTAGCGCGGCGCTTCGTAGGGATAGTCCCCTTCGCTGAAGCGATCCTGGGACCGGAAGTTCAGGGTCCGCAATATCACCTCGGCATAAATGGGATTCGACGGTTGAATGAGGCCTTTGACTCTCTTAACGAGCCCCAGATCCGAAGCGTATTGAAAGTCATCGTCCAAAACATCAATCGCCCCTTCTTTTCCCGTAATCACCGGCTCGATGATATGCTGGATTCGCTCTTCTTTCAAGCGCTCCATCAGACTGTCAATATGGGTATCGCGCCGCAGGATGATATTCTGAATCGCTTGCTCGACCTGATCTTTGGCGATCGCGCGCGAGCAATCGTTTTGCAGAATTTTTTCGACAATTTCGCACGCGATGGCATTGACGAGCCACGGCTGGCCGCACGTGGCGCGATCCACCGCATCCACGACCTCGGGCGGAAAAACCTGCCCTGTCGCTTCCGTATGCTGCGCATAGAGCGCCGCGATTTCATCGCGCGTGAAGTTGCGCAGCGTCAGCGCTTCTTTCACAATATTGAACGGGCTGGCGCTGCCAAGCGTCTCAGAATCTTTCCGCAATTTCCCCTTATAATCGCGAATATTGCGCATTCCCACAAGGGCCAGCGAATGGATGAACGGCGTAAAGCGGCGATTGACGTAGCCATCGCGCAATTGCCGCAGGAATGAAATCAGCGTGGCGCCCGACAGGCAATCCGCTTCG
This sequence comes from Candidatus Sumerlaeota bacterium, assembly GCA_026398575.1. The sequence continues at coordinate 2,210 of JAPLSP010000627.1, forward strand.
TCAAAAAGAAGCACCAAAGGCTTGTCCAGTTTCCGGCACAGCTCCGAAAGCAGACGATTGAGGCTGTTGCCCGGATCGGCGTCTCCCGCGCCGGCGGGAAAAGCATAGGCGTTCAGCGTGGGATGATTGGAAAGATAACGGGCCAGGATATTGACAACGCGGGGGATTCCTTCTTTTTCATCCGTGACGCCTTGCGCCACCTCCAGCGAGCAATACAGACAGTGATAGCGCCCCGCCTGGTTTAGGCCCACCATGAAATCCTGCAGCATTGTCGTCTTGCCGGACTGGCGCGGAGCGTGGATGCAAAAATATTTCCCATGATCCACGAGCGGCATCAGATCCGCGCAGCGCTCTTGCGCCGAAACCATATAATGTTCGCCTGGAATGCAGGGGCCTGTGGTGTTGAAGGCTTTCATCATCAGTCCTCTCCCTCTTCCACCCGCCGCTGGTAAGCCTCGGCGCGCCGGTCCCACCACAATTCCTTGAGCAGCACGCGGATAATAGCGGCCACCGGCACGGCGACAATCAAGCCGCCCAGGCCGAATTGCAGCCCGGCAAAAAGCGCCAGCATAACCACGATCGGATGCAGGTTGCTGTTTGGCCCGACGACGTAGGGCTGAAGGATGAAGCCTTCCACGACTTGATTGATCGCGCCCAAAATGCCAACGCCGATCAGTCCCGACAGGCGCCAGGCCCACGTGATATCTTCGCCCGGCGTGAAGAGGATCGTGAGGATGGCCACCGCCACCATCAGGATCGTACCCAGATAGGGAACAAAGTTGGCGATTCCCGCGGCGATGCCGATCAGCAGGCAGTATTTTGCCAATGCCGGCGTATGAACCAGTCCCAGGATCAACAAGCCGAACGTCGTCAGCGCGCCAATCGTGCAGCAGACAATCAGCTGGCCGCGCAAGAAGCCGCCGACGGCTTGGTCAATTTTGCCCAGGATGTCAAAAATTCTGGGCGCATGTCGCTCGGGGATCACCACGCCCATAAAATATCCGAATTTGTCGAAATCAAGAATGAAGTAGAAGCTGATGATAACAATAAAGCAGGCGAGCGTCAGGAAGCTGAAAACATAGTTGACGCCGCCCCACAGTCCCGTCAACACCGACTGGAATTGTCCATAGCCCAACTCAATCAGTTTCTGAACGCCGGGCAATGCGCCTTGAATGTCCTGGAGATTGACGGTGCCGCTGGTGAGAGCGTCCCTGACTTTTTTGCTCCAGCTGCTGACGGCCGAGCCCGCGACCGACGCCTGCGCCGATTTGTGGGCGATTTCATCGGGGTAAGCGACCTCCAGCAGTTTGCGGTTGCGCCGCGAAGGATCGGAAAGCCAGGGCGGGGCGTCCAGCCAGCGACGAAGCCCGAATTTCATCTTGATGTCTTTGAAGCGTTGAGGATCGTAAAATCCTTCATCGCCCAACTGCTTGTTGAGTTCCTCCACCAATGCCGACTGAAGCGTGCGGGGAAGCGTCGTCGCGAGATCGGCCTTTTTGAGCGATTCCATCATGGCCGGGGGCAGGCGCTCGGACAAATACTGCGAAACCGGATCGGCGCCACGGCTGATTTTAGCCGCCAATCCTCTGGGGTCTTTCAAGTCGGATTCGCTCAAGAGCGAAGACTGGAACCATCGCTCGGCGACCGCGGGAATGACGCTTGCCATCGCCTCGTAGGCCGCGACCGCCTGGCGGCAGATCGCCGGCACCAACACCACCATGAACATTGCAATCAGCAGCGCCACGCCTGAATAGCAGACAATCAGCCCCCAGATGCGCCCCATTCGGAACCGGGTTTGGAGGAAGGCGATGACCGGGTCGAGGATATAAGCCAACACCGCCGCCGCCAGAAAGGGAGTGAGGACGTTGAAGACGCGGGCAATGAATCCGCGAAGGAGGAACAGCGTAAAGCACGCGCCGGCGACGATCAGCATCCAGCCCAGGATGACGCCCACGCGCTTGATCTCATGCTCCACGGACCAGGAACGCTGAGGTTTTGCCGGCTCGTTCATAGTCATCAATGCCTGCTCATAGAGGATTTTCGCCAAGATGATTCTTCATATATTCCTTGTTAAGCTGATAGCCCGTCGAGACTTTGCCATTTTTTTGATTAATCACGAAGCCCCACTTTTCGAGCTTGTTGAATGAATAGCGAACTTTTCTATAGTGGCGATCAAACTCCTGGATATCCTGAGCGCTTTTCCCCTGATTCATCCATAGAGCAAAACTCGTCCGTTTGGGACTTGCCAATCGGATTTTTGAGAAGTGATTAAAACGATAAACTACATTGAGGATTTCTTTAAAGAAATTGTCCAAGGAATCAAACGACGCCCCAAACATTTCCCGCAACTGAACAATGTAGTCGGAGGCTATCAATGTTCTATCCGCAATATATACGATATAGGGAGATGCGCTTAGCGGATGTTGAATGATAAGCCCCGCTTGTCCAAGGGCGGCCAATTCGCCAAAGTGATTGTTATCCGGCGTCAGAAGAATCGTATAACGTTCCTGCTCATTGGCCCACTCGGACTTGATGATATAGGACAAAACCAGTTTTTGCTGCTCTGTTAACTGGCGCCCCCTTAATTTCGCCTCAATATATCCGTCAAAGGATTGAAACAAACGTTCCATGCGCTCGTCCAGCAGCTTGCCACAGCATAAATACAGGCATACTTCTTCCGAATAAAACCGAAAATAGGGCAAATCAATCTGATTCTGAACGCATAGGTTGACCAGCGTAGCCATCCCAATTCCGCGGCCTTCCCATTTTTGATAAACTTTCAGGACATCGGCCAACTTGGGATTGCGGGGTTTGGCCTCAGGAATGATCCGCCTCAATGGAATGGGCGATTTTATATCCTCCAGCAACAGATGCTTGCGAAAGGCGCCTGGATTGCGAATGGCGATATGCGCTCCAGGTTTGATGGATATGATCACCTGCTTGTTGATGGAATAATCGCGATGAGCCAGGGCATTGTTCACCGTTTCGCGCAGCAATTCCTCTGGATACTGCGGCACGCTGACTCCGCCTTGCGCCGCGTTGATTCCGACCTGGATGTTCCGCCAGATAAAGGCCACGCTGGCTTCCATCAAAGGCAGAATATTGTCCGCGAGATCCTGTTTGTCCCTGGCAATGACGTGAGGCGCATCTACATATCCATGTACCTGACAACGAAAGCCGAGATAATCACCCGGATGCTTGCCGCAAACCAGCATTCCCAAGGTGGTCACGGCGCCATTCTTTACGAAGCATTTTCGCTCCAGAAAAGCCATGGCGGAATCCAGGTCGGCTTTAATGGTTTCAATCTTGGTTGTGCGATTGAGCCGTTGAATATACTCATTGAGCCGGTCCATGTCCAGATCCGTTAAAGCCACGCCGGGAACCGCCGCCAGTTCCCTCGCTTGAATTAATTCCTCTTTATATTCCTCCTGCGCTTCTATCGCGCTATTGGATATGACATGGTCTCCTGTCAAATCCCGTTTGTAAGCCTTGTCATGATAAAAGCAGAACTTACGATCGGCGGGCAGTTCGTCTATATATATCACCGCCACGCGGCCATCCATGAAATCGCGAATTTCTTTGGAAGCCAGGCATTCAGAAACGTCCATGCTTTGACCCTTGCGATCTGTGAAAAGCGCAGCTATTTCTTTTATTTTGGGTTCCGCTTCCTCGCGATAGCCGGCGAAGGCATAGCGCCGCTGGCGCCCTTGCCCTTCTTCTTTAATGCCCAATATGGCGATGCCGCCGCGCGTATTGAGAAAAGCATTAACGCTCTTGTGAATCTCACGCCATTGATTGCCGTCGGAGGGAACCGGCTTGATCTCCAAGCCTTCCGTTTCCATTGCTTCATAGCGGCCCTGGGATATGAGCTCAGCCAATTTATGAAGAGTTCGATCTACCGTATTCATTATTGTCCGCCAGATTGCAGAATCGTATCCCTTTAGCGATGCGCAGAATCCAGATCACATCAGCCGCGCCCGGACGATGCGGCTCATTTGATAGACGGCATAAGTGTCGCGCGTTTCGCAATAGGCGGTCAGCTTGTCGCCTTCGATTTTTTCCGGGACGATTTCCTCGCGCGTTTGCGTCTTGTTCGGCTTGCGAAATTCGATCTCGACGGTCAGATCGCGATCCAGGGCGAAATCCAGCATGGTTTTGATGTCATCCTGCTCCAATGCCGGATTGGGGCCATCGAAACCGCGATTGCCCTTGCCGCGCGGCGAGGAGGAGATCAGACGCGTCACCTGCTCCTTGAATTTATGCGTGGCCGATCCCAGCGAGCGCTGATAGGCTTCCTGGAACTCTTTGTGCAGC
>JAPLSP010000777.1 GCA_026398575.1 Candidatus Sumerlaeota bacterium
GTCTGACAAAACAATAAAAACACGTTGCCGTTGAATCCAGTTGGAATGGCATTGTGCTATTATTTTGTCGCACATTATTTTGTCAGACCTTTTCCAACAAGCCAAGGTAGCTCGGCTGAAATGCGCCCCTTTTTATCTCTCTCTCTCGCACACGCACACACACACACACACACACATCTAATGGTACATTTTTGAATCACACCTGCCATGGACCGCGCATGGCGCAGCGCAGCATGCCGTTTGCCGTTTCGTCGTTCGTAAATCGTTCGATTTCAGGATTCCACGTCAGCTTGCGCCCCAATTGGCAGGCGATGCCGCCCAGGAGCGCCGTCGAGGTGGCGCGATGCGCGATTTCGGGCGGCGTGATGGTTTCGGCGCGCGATCGGACGCAATCAATGAAGTTTTGGGCGTGATCGGGACTGTTATAAAGATGAATCTCTCCCGGCCCGATAACTTCGCGCAACAGGGACTTCGGTTCGGCCTCAATCTCGCCGCGTGTGAAAACCCATCCCTTGTCGCCGATGAACTTGACGCCATGGCGATTTTGTCCGGTGTCGGTCATAACGATCCGCGCGCCATTGGCGTACTCGAACTCAATGCGATAGGTGAGGATCGTGTCGAATAGGCCGTCCTTCGGATAGACGCCTTTGCCCTGGATGGAAACCGGGCCGCTCCGCTCCAAGCCGATGCCCCATTGCGCAATATCGAGATCATGGACGCCGTAGCCAGCGATCCAGCCCGCTTTGCTGTATTCGGAAATGAAGTACCATCCCGGCAGACCCTTCTCGTGGAACACGCGGGCGCGCGTGAAGGGCGCCACCGGCGCCGGACCCTGCCATAAATCATATTCCAGTCCGTCGGGAACAGGCTCGGGCTTATGCCATCCGGTGGCAATTCCCGGAGGCGATCCGATCACAATTTCCTGCAGTTTGCCGAGGCGGCCATTGCGAACCAGTTCGCAGGCGCGCCGGACGCCACCCATGGAGTGAAGCTGCGTGCCATGCTGAAACACCGCCCCGTAGCGTTTGGCCGTCTCGACCAGGGCGCGCCCCTCGCCGATCGTATTACAGAGAGGCTTTTCGCAATAGACGTCTTTGCCCGCCTTGATGGCGGCGATGGACATCGGCACATGCCAGAAGTCGGGCGAGGCGATGGCCACGGCGTCAATGTCGCGGCGCGCAATCATCTCGCGAAAGTCCGGATATGCGTCTTCGGGGCGCAGTTTTAGCCGCATGCGATAGCCTTCGCGATTGGGCTTCCAAACGTCGCTGATCGCCAGGCATTGAACGCCCGCAACGCGCGACATCGCGCCCCACACGCCGCCCATGCGTCCGCCAACACCGATCAGCCCCAGAGTGGTGCGATTGCTCGGCGCCACGCTGCCGTCCGCGCCCCGCGCTGAAGCAGGAATAATGAACGGCGCGCCGAGCGCGAACGTCGCCGCGCCCTTCAGGAACGAGCGTCGCGTAGCGCCAGCGGAGCAAGCGTTATTGCAGAAAAGCTTCATGGCTTCACCTCCGTAGCAGGAAGGCTTGCAGGAAAGACTTCCAGTTCCACCAAATGCAAACCTGGATTGGCGCTGTTCTTCAGCATGGCTACGCGCACGTATCGCGCCTCAACTGGATCGAAGCGGTGCATGACGCCCGCCTCGGTGGCTGCGATTGTGTTGGAGGTCATGTCGGCGACGCGGGTCCACTTGGCGTTATTCGGCGATGCCTCCACAAGGTACTGATAATAGCGCTTGCCGTCCCAGTACGTGGTAACGCGCGCGCGGGAAATGCGCTGCGTCGTGCCCAGGTCCACCGTGAGCGTGGCGCCCGGCACAATTGTCTCCCAATAAGACCTCAGCGTCTTGTTTCCATCCACGGCCTGCGCGGGCGGACGACCGGCGGGGAAGGCGCTTGATGACACCGCGGGTTTGTTCAAAGCCAGGTTCCGATTGCTGCTTTCTTCCAGGTATGCGAGCAGATTTTTGCGCGACGTGTCATCGGGCAGATATGGCAAAACTTTCTGAAGCTCCTTCGCCTGCTGAGCAACGGGCGTCAGGCGCTTGATGAGTTCGATGTATCCCGTCGCCGCGAGGCTGCGGAGTTTAGAATCCGCGCCGGCGCGTTCGGCGATGGCCAACAGAGGCTGCGCCGCCGCTGTATCCGGCCAGTTCAGCAGCGCCCGGGCGGCGGCTTCATCCTGCGTCTGCGTCACAAAGCCGAGGGCCGTCTTTCCGCCGAGCGACGGAAGCGCCGCAAGCAAAGCGTTGCGCGCCGCTGCGTCAATCGCTGGATCGCCAGCGAGCAAACCGGCCAGGCATGCGTCCGCATCCGTTTGCCGCTTGCAGATGGACACGATGGCGCGGGCAATGTCTTTTTGAATCGCATCGTTCTTCTCCGCGAGCAGGCGCCGACGGAGCGCGGGCAGATGAGCGGGCGCGCCGTCGTCGCGCAACGCCGCCAGGGATTCTCGCGCAAGATCGGGTGAACCTTTGTCCAATGCGGCAAGCATGTCGTCAAGATATCCCGGATCGCGGCGCGCGGCCAGAACGCTCAACGCTGCCGCTGCCAACGGCGCGTCGCTCCCGCGCGCGTTGCGGCGCAGTTCATCGGCGGCGCCTTCGGCTCGAATCTGCGCCAATGCCAGTTGGGCTCCTTTGCCCAAGTCGTCGGGTTTCGCAGCGAAGACAAGCAGGGAATCCACGGCGCGGCGCGATCCGATGCTTCGCAGGGCGTCAATGGCGGCGGCCTTCAAAGCGGCATCCGAGTCGTTCAGCGCGGACAGCGCTTCGGGCTCGGCATCACGGATGGACTTGGCGCCCCATGCGTTCAAGAGCGCCAGCCGCGCGCGGGTTGGGAGCTGGGGCCACGATGCGCGCAGTCCGGCCAACGTCGCGGCGTCCAAAAGAGGCAGAGCGGCGGCGGCGCCTTTGAAAAGATACGCATCATTGCCGGCCAGCGCCGCCACGATCATCTTCATCGCGTCCTGCGGCGCCACGCCGGCCAATCCGCGAAGGGCCGCTCCGCGATGCCAGGGCCGGACGGCGCGATCATCCAGAACAAGGCGATAGAGATTCTGCGCGTCGGCGCGCTTGTCCGCTTGGGCCAATCCATCGGCGGCCTGGACGCGCGCATCGCTCAGCGCATCATGAACCGTCTCACTCGCCGGCAATGCCGCAAGAGCCTTGGCGGCGTCTTCCGTGGCGATGCGACCCAACGCCGCGATGGCCGCGATGGACACCGTTGTTTCGGAGGCGGCGGCCTGTTGCGTCAGGAGCGGAACAGCGCGCGCGTCGCGGCGCATGCCCAGGATGTTCAGCAAGGCGGGACGGCGGGAAACCGGAGTCTTGGGCGCCGCCTCTCTGAGAGCCGCCAACCCGGCGTCGCCGGGGCGAGAATACAACACGTCGGCCGCCTGCATCCATGCGTCTTCATCCTGGAGCAACCCGGCGGCCACGGGCACGGCTGCATCGCTCCCAGCGATGACCAGTTGTTTGCAGGCCCATCGCTTGAAATCGCCGGAAGTTTTTTGTTTGGACAACACGTCGAGCAAACGCTGTTCAAACGCGCGCCGTTCGCTCTCGGAAGCGCCTCGCAAATTCTCCTCAATCGCCGTCAGCGCGCTGCGATCCTCCCCCGCCCGATAGCCGGCCATCGCTTCAATCGGAACGACCAAACTGGCGGCATAAGCGGCGGCCAAGTCGGCGGGTTTCGCGGCCAGTCCTTTGCCGGAGCGGATAACGACGCGATAGCGCAACGTGAGCGGGGTCAGCGGATTCAAATTGTATGCCGCGCCCTTGG